>CADAGW010000244.1 GCA_902787475.1 uncultured Eubacteriales bacterium | reverse complement strand
TGCCGGTGGGCTCGTCGGCCAGTATGATGTCCGGCTTTTTGATCATGGCCCGGGCGATGGCCACCCGCTGTTTTTCCCCGCCGGAGAGGCGGCTGACCCGCTTTTTGCGCAGGGCGGATATGCCCAGGGCCGAGAGGGTGTCGGAAAGCGCCGAGGTGTCCACCCGCTCCATTTCCAGTATGCGGATGTTGTCCTCCACGGTCATGTCCTCGATGAGCTTGAAGTCCTGGTAGATGTAGCCGATCTTCTCGATGCGGAACCGGTCCTTTTCCTTTTGAGAGAGGGCAGTCATGTCCCTGCCGTCTATATACACCTGGCCTGAGGAAGGGGAAAGAACGCCCGCGATGAGGTTTAATAGCGTGCTCTTGCCGCACCCGGAGGCCCCCAGAAGGGCGTAGCTTTTGTCGGTCCCAAACACAGTGTCCTGGTATTCGATGCGGGTGCCGTCGCCGTATTGGCGGCACAGGCCTTTGATCTCAATCACAGATGCGCACCTCCCGTCCTGCCGTACCGTATCCCAATATATTATATCACGGCGGGGACGGCGGGCCAGTGAACTTTTCTGAAACATATTGTGAATTGGGCCGCGCGGATATACAACGAAACCGCAGCGTTTGGGGGACGGATCGCTTCGTCACTTCGTTCTCCGCAGCGATAAAGGGGTTCGCGTGCGTTGCCATGACCGGGGAGATAACGGGTCATGGCGGGGAGGTCTTTTGGACGACGAAGCCATCCGGCACCCTGAACGGCCGTTTGGATGAACGGATATCACAGGGTTTCCGGCTCCACCTGGAGGATGTCGTTGAAGTGGTTGTTGGCGGTCATGAACACGCCCATGGTGGTGATGACGACGATCTCCTGGGGCGTGAAGCGGGCCTGAAGGCGGGAGAACAGCTCGTCGGGAACATGCTTGGGATCCCGGGCCATGGCGTGGCCGTATTCCATCAGGAGGGCCTCATCGGGCAGGGGCTCGAAGGCTTCGGGGTCGTCTATGCCGTACTGGCGGAGGAGCTTTACGAAGTAAACGCTGCACACCAGGCAGTCGTTTTCGATGGACACGGCGTATTCAAACAGATCCGCCGCCCGCTTGCCTACGATGCCCTGCAAAAGCCTGTCTATGCGGTAGGATTCCGCCTCCAGCGCCTCGAAGCAGGGCAGGCTGTGAAGCAGGGTCTTTTTTTCGTTGGTGAGCCGGTAGCCCATATCGAGGTGCTTCCGCACGGCGGAGAGGACTTCGGGGGAGGCGTTTGAGAGATCGAAAAGGGGAACGCGGGGCATGGGATCACACCTTTCATTTGGTTTGGGTGGATGATAGCACGGATGGGGCGGTTTTGTCCAATTGGTTTTGATAAGACGGAAGTATAGCTTTTTCCGATAGGAAAACAGTGAGATTCAGATATTTGAAGTGGTACAGTATTGACGCATAATATGAATTGATATAAATATGTGTAAAATGGGATAGGTGCGGTTGCCTGATACACACAGCAGCATGACGATAACTGCGAATCAGCTTAGTTTACAATAATGAGAGGAGAACGGTTATGATGAAAAAGACGACTGGCACCCTACATTGCGTGTACTTGGCGGCAGTTATTTTTGCAATTTGTGCGACCTGTTTATTACACCAGTTGGCATATGCGGAAGAGATAATCGCAATACATCGATTGAAGATCTCGCATTTAGAAACTGCACTGGGCTAACCAGTATTCATATTTCGGGAAGTGTTACTTCATTTGGTAGATACATAATGGAGGGGTGCAGAAACCTCAATACTTTATACACAACGCCAGGAAGCGATGCTGGAAAGTACTTTAAGAAATACCGCCCGAATGTTACAATCGTCTATCAGTATTAGCTGATTTGCGAGAGTAATGTCAGAATCGAATGTTGATGTCTCCTGTGTTTGTTTTATTTGTTTTGTGAAGTGTAAAAGTGATTTCACTGTTTCTTGCCTGATCTGAAAGTTTACTTTTCCACTTCAACTCGTCCATTGGGAGGTCTTGACAAGGGAATGGGCGGGCGATATAATGAAACCATCTTTTTGAGCAAAGGAGAAGCCCATGAAAGCGAGAAATGAGATCGACCCCAAATTCCAGTGGGACTTTACGGATATGTTCAAGGATCAGGCGGCCTGGGAGGCGGCCTACGGCGATGCGGAGAAGGAGATCGAGACCCTCTCGAGCCTGAAGGGCACCCTGGGCGAGAGCGCCAGGAGCCTGAAAAAGGGCCTGGACACCTATTTCGCCGCGGCCAGAAAGTTTGATCTGGTGTACAATTACGCTTCCCTTCACAAGAGCAGCGACAACGGCGACGACCGCAACCAGGTGATGGAGTCAAGGGCCGTGAGCCTGTATGTGAAGTTCAGCACGGTCAGCTCCTTTATGGAGCCGGAGATCGTGGCCATCCCCGGGGAGAAGCTGGCGGAGTATATGAAAGATAAGGATCTGGCCCTGTACAGCCATTTCCTGGAGGATATCGACCGGGGCCGGGCCCACACCCTGGACGAGGGCCGGGAGCGGATGCTGGCCATGCTGGGCGACGCGGCCCAGACGCCCTCCAACGCCTTCTCCATGTTTGAGAGCGTGGACATGACCTTCCCGGACGTGCACGACGAGGAGGGGAACGCGTCTCCCCTGACCCACGGCACCTTCGGCGTGTATCGGGAGAGCAAGAAGCAGGCCGTGCGCGAGGAGGCCTTTAAGACCTATTTCGGCGAGTTCGAGCGGTATAAAAACACCCTGGCGGCGCTGTATGCCGGGTCTGTCAAGATGGACAACTTCTCCGCCGCGGCCAAGGGATTTGGCTCCGCCTGCGAGGCGGCGCTGTTTCGGGGCAACGTGCCCATGAGCGTGTATGACAGCCTGGTGGAGGCGGTGCACGACAGCCTGCCCTCCATGAGGAAGTATATCGAGATGCGGAAAAAGAGGCTGGGGCTCGAGGAGCTTCACCTGTATGATCTGTACAACCCCATCATGGAGAGCGTGGAGATCAAGGTGGATCTGGAGGAGGCCAAGCGGCTGGTGAAGGAGGCCACCAAGCCCCTGGGCGAAGGGTACGCCCGGCTCATCGACGAGGCCTTCGCCAACCGGTGGATGGATGTGTATGAGAACAAGGGCAAGACCACCGGCGCCTTCTCCTGCGGCGTGTACGACGCCCATCCCTATGTGCTTTTGAACTTCACCGACACTCTGGACGACGCCTTCACCATGGCCCACGAGCTGGGGCACGCCATGCACTCCTATCTCTCCTCCAAGGCCCAGGAGTACTGCAACAGCGACTATATGATCATGGTGGCCGAGGTGGCCAGCACCGTAAACGAGGTGCTTTTGACAAAGTACCTTTTGAGCGTGGAGACCGATCCCCACAGGAGGGCGTATATCCTCAATCACTTCCTGGAGGGGTTCCGCACTACCGTGTACAGGCAGACCCTGTTTGCCGAGTTCGAGCGGAAGGCCCACGAGATGGATCAGGCCGGGGTGCCGCTGACCGCCCAGTCATTAAGCCAGGTGTACCATGAGCTCAACAGCCTGTATTACGAGGGCTGCGTGATCGACGATTTCACCGACATCGAGTGGGCCAGGATCCCCCATTTCTACAACGCCTACTACGTGTATCAGTACGCCACCGGATTTTCCAGCGCCGTGGCCATCGCCCAGGACATCCTCTCCACCGGAGATCCCAGCCGGTATCTTAAGTTCCTCTCCACCGGCGGCAGCGACTATCCGCTGGAGGAGCTGAAGATCGCGGGGGTGGATCTGACCAGGCCCGAGTCCGTGCGGGGGAGCCTCAAGGCCTTCGACGAGGCCATTGACGAATTGGCGGAGCTGCTCAAGACCCTGTAAATATCTGCGCTGGCCGCTGGGGAAGACGATTCCCCGGCGGCTTTTTGTATGGAAATGGGATTGAAGGGAAGGCATTTATGTGGTATACTGTATAAGAATGATTGTATAAATCCGCGTTTTGGCCGGAACAATGGAAGGACTTGCAGGA
>CADAGW010000243.1 GCA_902787475.1 uncultured Eubacteriales bacterium | reverse complement strand
CACCTATTGCTCGTCGCTTACGGGGATCACGATACCGGCGGCCGTGGAAACCATCGGCGCCAGGGCGTTTACCGACTGCACGGCGCTTCAGACCGTCACCATCCCAGAGGGCACGGCGACCATCATGGGGAACGCCTTCCGGCGGTGCGGCAGCCTGACCAGGGCCAATCTCCCCGCCAGCATCACCACCATCGCCGACTCTGCTTTCGAGGATTGCCCGAACCTGACTATATACGGCTACGTGTCCAGCGCCGCCTACCCCTACGCCAAAACGAACCATCTGGCTTTCCGCGGTTTTATGGACGAGCCGGATTTCGTGCTGCCCGCCGGGCTTCATGCCATTGAAGAGTACGCGTTTTCCGGCACCCCGGTGGAGGTGGTGTATGTCCCCGAGGGAGTGACGGAGATGGGGACACGGGCTTTCGGGAATTGTGACAGCCTGCGCCAGATATGGATCCCGGCCAGCCTGACCTCCTATAGCGCTTTCTCCCTGAGCGGAACGTCCGCCGTGGTGGTCGGCAATTCCGAGACCGCCAGGCAGTTCGCCATCGACACGAGCCATGAGTACGTGGAGGCGGCGGAATAAGGGGCTGGAGAGGAGCGGCTGCGGTTTGGGAGGACGGATCGCTTCGCCGCTTCGCTGCGCGCTCCATTCGCCCTGCCATGACAGGAAACCCATTAAAAAACGGATCGCTTCGCGAAAGGGCGGAGCGATCCGTGGTGTTTTGGGGCGTCAGTCCATGCGGGAGGAGGCCACGATCACGTCCATGGCCCAGCGGGCCCACTCCTCCTCCACGCCGATGTCGCCGTAGCTGGGATAGTCCTTGGCGATGAGAGAGCCGCCGTTTTGGCGGAAGAGGTCGCACATGGCCTTGGCGGTGGACTCGATGAAGGCCCGATCTCCCGTGGAGAGCACCTTCTGGATGTCCACGGGGCAGTAGAAGGCGGCCTTATGGCCAAACTCCTCCGCCCAGACCTTACTTCCGGTGAGCTCTGGCTGGTCGAACTGGAAGCCATCCACACCGGCCTCCACCAGCATGGGCACCAGGGGGTATACGCACCCGCAGGAGTGGACGATCAGGTCCATGTTCCGCTGGTGGCAGGCGGCGGCCAGCCGGGCATAGGCGGGCATAAAGAGGGCGCCAAAGGAGCGGGGGCTTATGAAGGGGGCGGTCTGGGTGCCCCAGTCGTCGGCGATCATGACGCCGTCCGCCCCGCCCTCCGCCAGGGCGTCCAGCATGGGCAGCGTGAATTCATAGAGGCGGGCAAGGAAGGCGGTGACGGCCTCCGGCTCCTCGATGGTGTCGGCCAGGGCGTTGACCATCAGGCGCAGATCCCGGAGGATGGAGAATATGGACGCGGGCAGGCCTGCCAGGGCGTATCTGTCCATGGCGGGGTAACGGGCGGCCGCAAGGGCATCTCCATAGGCGCGCCGGTCGAAGGTAGGAAAACGGTAGTCGGTGAGCCCCTCCCAGCCGTCCTGCAGGGCGCCCCGGACGCACTCGCCCTTGGTCTTCCCCTCCAGGCGGCCCAGCACGTTGCCGAAGGGGTCCATCATCACCTCGCCTCGGAAGCCGGGCACCCGGGAGAGGGCGGGCCGGGCACGTAGCATATGTCCTGATAGGCCGGGTCGTGGAAATCCCAGCCCAGCCTGTCGTGGGGCTGACGGCGGAGTATGGCACGGATTCGCTGTTTTCCGTTCATAGCGTGCCTCCTATAAAATGGGCGCGGACAAAGAAGCCCGCGCCGGGTGGGTATGGATTATTGTTCCTTTTCCAGGACGGCGATGTGCACGTCGGTGAGCTGCTTGGGCTCCACGAAGGAGGGCGCGCCCATCATCAGGTCCTGGGCGTTCTTGTTCATGGGGAAGGGAATGATCTCCCGGATGCTGTCCTCGCCGGCGATGAGCATGACCATGCGGTCCACGCCGGGGGCGATGCCGGCATGAGGCGGCGCGCCGCGGCGCGCCGTAGCAGAAGGCGTTGTACATGGCGGGGAACTTGGCCTTCACGTCGGCCTCGCCCAGGCCCACCAGCTCGAAGGCCTTGATCATGATCTCGGGGTCATGGTTGCGGACCGCGCCGGAGGACAGCTCCACGCCGTTGCACACCAGGTCGTACTGATAGGCGTTGATGGTGAGGGGATCCTGCTCCGAGAGGGCCTTTATGCCGCCCTGGGGCATGGAGAAGGGATTGTGGCAGAACTCCAGCTCGCCGCTCTCCTCGCCGATCTCGTACATGGGGAAGTCCACGATCCAGCAGAATTCGTAGCAGTCCCGATCCATGTAGGCGTCGGAGCTGTTGCCCACGAAGGTGCGGATGGCACCGGCGGTCTTCTGGGCGGCGGTCTTTTTGCCGGCGCAGAGGAACACGCAGTCGCCGCCCTTGAGGGACAGGGCCTCTGTGACGGCGTCCTTACGGTCACCCAGGAATTTGGCGATGCCGCCGGCGAAGGAGCCGTCGGGATTGACCTTGAACCAGTAGGCCTTGTTGGCGGTCTGGACCTCCACGTCATTGCAGATGCCGTCTATGACCTTGCGGGTCTTGTCGTAGGCGGGAGCCACCACGGCCTTGACCACGCTGCCCTCGAAGGGGGCAAAGCCGCAGCCCTGGGTGAGGGCGGTCACGTCCTTCACAGTCAGGCAGTTGCGCAGGTCGGGCTTGTCGGAGCCGTATGTCTCCATGGCGTCGTTGTAGGCGATGCGCCTAAAGGGAGAATGGGAGGCCCGCTGGTATTTGCCGTATTTGGCGAATATGGGGGGCAGCACGTCCTCGATGATGGCGAACACGTCCTCCTGGGAGGCGAAGGCCATTTCCATATCCAGCTGGTAGAACTCGCCGGGAGACCGGTCGGCCCGGGCGTCCTCGTCGCGGAAGCAGGGGGCGATCTGGAAATAGCGGTCGAAGCCGGAGGTCATCAGCAGCTGCTTGAACTGCTGGGGCGCCTGAGGCAGGGCGTAGAACTTGCCGGGATGGAGCCGGGAGGGCACCAGGTAGTCGCGGGCCCCCTCGGGAGAGGAGCTGGTGAGTATGGGGGTGGTGATCTCCAGGAACCCGTGGTCGGTCATGGAGCGGCGCAGGTCGCTGACGATCTGGCTGCGCAGTACGATCTTGCTCTTGACCGCGGGGTTGCGAAGATCGAGATAGCGGTACTTGAGGCGGATGTTCTCGTCGGACTCCCGGGAGCGGTTGATCTCGAAGGGCAGCTCGTTGTAGATGCAGTGGCCCAGCACCTCGATGGCGTCGGGGACGATCTCGATCTCGCCGGTGGGGATCTTGGGGTTCTTGTTGGAGCGCTCCCGGACAGTGCCGGTGACGGAGATGGTGGACTCGCAGTTGAGGCCCTTGATCAGGGACATGAGCTGGTCGTTGTTCTCCACCACCACCTGGGTGGTGCCGTAGAAGTCGCGGACGATGACGAAGGCCAACGTGCCGCCCACCTCGCGGACGTTCTCCATCCAGCCGACGATGGTCACCCTCTGACCCACGTCGGAAAGCCGAAGCTCGTTGCAGGTATGGGTTCTGGACTGAAACATGGTCAATTCCTCGCCTTTCAAGCGTATTTGACGCGCAGCGGCCGGGAAGGCATAAAAAAACTCCGTCCCATGTAGGGGCGAAGATGCTCGCGGTGCCACCCTGCTTAGACAAAAAATGCCTATCTCTTGGCCGATAACGCCGGCCGGGCGCCGCAAAAACGCGGAGGCTCCGGGCTGTCTTTCGCCGAAACGGGCCGCGGGCGCTTCCAGCCAGGACGCCCTTCTCTGGTGCGGTGGATCTCGGGTACTGGGCCCATCTATGCCCATTGGTCGCTGTGAACAGGTAGATTATACCCAATGGACGCATAAATGTCAAGGGGGCGGCGGGTTATGTTTGTGACATTCCCGCTTGCAAAAGGGGCGCGGGGCTGGTATACTGTGGATACAGATGGGAGGCGAGGATATGGACAATAAGGAAACTCTTAAACAATGGGTGGCGGAGAGCCGCAGGATCGTGTTTTTCGGCGGGGCGGGAGTGTCCACGGAGAGTGGGATACCGGATTTCAGGAGCGTGGACGGGCTGTACAACCAGAAATACGACTACCCGCCGGAGACCATACTGAGCCATACGTTCTTTGCGCGCAGGCCCGAGGAATTCTACCGCTTTTACCGGGACAAGATGATGATCACGGACGTGAAGCCCAACGCCGCCCACAAAAAGCTGGCCCAGTGGGAGGCGGAGGGAAGGCTGTTGGCGGTGGTGACCCAGAATATAGACGGGCTTCATCAGGCGGCGGGGTCCAAAAAGGTGTATGAGCTTCACGGGAGCATACACAGAAACTACTGCGTGAAGTGCCATCGGTTTTTCAGCGTGGAGGATATACGGGGGATGGATCTGGTGCCCCGGTGCCCCTGCGGAGGGATCGTGAAGCCGGACGTGGTGCTGTATGAGGAATCGCTGGACGGGGACGTGATCGAGGGGGCCGTGGAGGCCATCAGCCGGGCCGATATGCTGATCGTGGGCGGCACGTCGCTGAACGTGTATCCCGCGGCGGGGCTGTTGGACTATTACCGGGGGAGGCGGCTCGTGCTCATCAACAAGTCCGCCACGCCCAGGGACGAGGCCGCGGATCTCATATTCCGGGAGCCCATCGGGCAATTGTTGGGGAGTTTGTGATGGGAGACGGGGAGACGATGGGGCCTCCCCGGCCCCAGACCCTGGCCAAAGGGGCCAGCCCCTTTGGAATCCCATTTTCGCCCTTCGGGCGGGAACCGCTTTTTCACTTGAAAGAGAAGGGCAGACCATACAAAGAGGACGGATTGCTTCGTCGTTTCACTCCTCGCAATGACATACATGATACCGTTTCTGTCATTGCGAGGAGGCCAAATGGCCGACGAAGCAATCCGTCCCTGTTCGTCAATCGGGCGGATGAGCGGGATTACAGCTCCTCAAGCCGGATCCGGGGATTCTCCCGGCTGGGCTTGTAGATGACGAAGCGTCGGCCGATGACCTGCACGGGTTCGGCGTGGACCCGCTCGCAGATCTGGCGGCAGGCTTCCTTTGCGTCTATGGGGGCGTTGGTCTGCACGGTGCCCTTGATCAGCTCCCGGGCCTCCAGGGCGTCCCAGGCCTGCTTGCACAGGTTGGGCCCCACCCCGTCCTTGCCCACGTGCAGTATGGGCTCCAGGCCGTTGGCCATGGAGCGAAGGGCGGCTCTCTGTCCAGTGGTCATGTGTATATTCCTCCGTTATTCCACAAAGTCGAATTCCATATCCTGTATGCGCACGGTGTCCCCCTCCCCCGCGCCCTTTTCCCGGAGGGCGTCGATGACGCCCCAGCGGCGAAGCGTGCGGTGGAACCAGTTAAGGGAGTCCTCATCGGCGAAGTTCACCGATCCTATGAGCCGGTCCATGCCCGGACCCACCACCTCGTAGGCCCCGTCGTCGGCCCGGACCACCTTAAAGGGCTCCTGGGCGGCCTCCTCGAAGGGGGTCTCCTCCATGAAGGGCTCGGCGGGGGGCAGCAGGCGGAGCTGGGCAGCCATCTCCCGCATGAGGTCGGTGACGCCCTGGTTGGCGGCGGCGGAGATGGCGAATATCTTCTGATCCGGCAGGGCGGCGCGGAGCCTTTGTAGGTTTTCCTCCGCCTCGGGCAGGTCGCACTTGTTGGCCACCACCAGGCACGGCCTGTCCACCAGGTCGCCGTAGTGGGAGAGTTCGCTTCTGATGACCTTATAGTCCTCCACCGGGTCTCGTCCGTCGCAGCCGGCGATGTCGATCATGTGCACCAGCAGCCGGGTGCGCTCGATGTGCCGCAAAAACTCATAGCCCAATCCCACGCCCTCGGAGGCGCCCTCCACGATGCCGGGGATGTCGGCGATGACGAAGGTGTCCCCATCCTGCCGGGCGATGCCCAGATTGGGCTGGAGGGTGGTGAAGGGATAGTTGGCGATCTTGGGCCGGGCGGCGGTGCAGACGCTGA
>CADAGW010000242.1 GCA_902787475.1 uncultured Eubacteriales bacterium | reverse complement strand
TGCGGCGATCCCGAATAGGAGCGGGCGTGCTCGTCCTCTTTGCCCTTATCGTTCCATTTGTAGAAAAACTGGCGGGCGGCTTCTCTCTGCTGGGCGTCTGTCATGTGTGTGCACCGTCTTTCCAGGATGTATGTGTTATAGACAGTATAGCAGAAAAAGGATGGAAATTCAATGGGGTCAGGGACGGGTTTTGAGGAGGAGCGAAGAAACCGACGCTTTGGCACCGCCTGATTCCCTTGCGGCGGGGCGGGTTTTGTGGTAGAATGGGATCACAGCTTACGGGGAGGGAAAGAGATGAACCAGAGCAAACAGATTTCCGTTGCCATGATCGGCCTGGCCTTTGGGGGACTATTCGCGCCGATCTACGCGGCGCATCCGAACGTGGAGCGGGTGATCCTGGTGGACAGGGACCCGGAAAGGATAGAGACCGCTCTGTATTTGACCCGGAACTTCAGGCATAAGGTGGAGGTGTACAACAGCTTCGAGGACGTGCTCAGGGATCGGAGCATTGACGCCGTACACATCTGTACCGGCATACCCGGCCACTGGGAAATGTCCGTATCGGTGCTGGACGCCGGAAAGCACTGCGCCTGCGCGGTGCCCATGGCCATCTCGCTGGAGGACATCCGCCGGGTGGTGGAGGCCGCGCGCCGCAGCGGGAAGAATTACATGATGATGGAGACGGAGATCTATGAGGCCGCCTTCCTCTATGCCCGGGGGATGCTGGAGAGGGGCGAGTTTGGCCGCATACAGTTCATGCGGGGGATCCACCATCAGTGCATGGATTTCGGGGACTGGAACACCCAGACCCGGCATTACTGGCGGGGAATGCCGCCCATGTGGTATATCAGCCACGCCCTGTCGCCCCTGCGGGTGGCCGCGGGTTCCCGGATCCGGGAGGTGGTGTGCTTTGGCAGCGGCACCATGGACGAGGAAAAGGTCAAAAACTACGGGAATCCCTATCCCGCGGAGGACATGCTGGTGCGGTTTGAAAACGGGCTGGCCGCCGAGGTGTCCCGCATGATGCACGAATGCTCCGTGAAGCAGACGGAATCGTACAATATCTACGGCTCCAAAAAGAGCTTTATGTACGAATACAGGCACGAGGTGTGGGAGCAGTTCTACGACGAGACGAAGTACGACCGGGTCGGCTTCCATACCGACGTGATCGACTATCCCAACCGGTACGACCTGCTGCCGGAGGAGATACAGCGATTTACCATAGAGGGCGGGGCCGACAGCGAAAACTGGAAGGAGCTGCTTGACACCGCGCCTCTCAGCATGCACTCCGGCTCCCATCCCCACCTGGTGCACGAATTCGTATCCAGCATCCTGGAAAACCGGAAAAGTGCCATGGACGAGGATCTGTCCGCAAACATCACTGCCGCGGGGATCTGCGCCCACACCTCCGCCATGAACGGCGGGCGATTGGAAACGGTGCCGGAATTCTGATATGTGGACATAACAGCGGTTTCCCGCTTTTGCGCAAACGGGGCGGCCGGCGGATTGCCAGCCGTCCCTTCTTGTTTTTGGCTCTCTTTTCAGATTGGCCTTGGATCGGTTGGGGAATAAGCTATGGCCTGTCAGGGGCGGGTTTTGAGGCAGGCGCGGATCATGGAGAAGGCCAGAAAGACCACCAAGAGGAAGGCGGCCATGCCGACGGAGGCTTCCATGACCAGGGCGAAATGGCCGGATTTGTCGCCGAAGGTGCTGAGCATGGAGCGCTGGAGAGAGAGGATGGAGCCAGCGGCGGCGGAGAGGGAGATGTTGCGAAGGAGGATGAGGGACGTGTCTCTGCTTTTGCGGGCGCGGATGGCGTTTACGACGGCCTTGATGAAGGTAAAGAAGGTGAAGGCGGCGATGGCCAGCATGACGTAGAGATGATAGGCGCGGCCCACGGCGTCGGATATGGAGAGGCTGATGATGCCGGCGAGGATGCAGGAAAGGCAGAGAAGGCCCAAGCCCGTGACCAGGAGGGAGCGGCGGGGGGAGCGCCCCTGCCGCTGGGAAAAGACCGCGCCCAGCTTCAAAAGGCCCAGCACGGCGTAGTAGGCGGCCATGGCCAGGAACCAATAGGAGCGGGAGACGAGGGCCACCACGGCGCAGAAGAGGGCGTAGAGGAGGTTCACGCCCATATTGGCCACGGCAAACAGGATCAGCCGGAACCGGCGATCCTGTATAAGCCTTTCCCCTGTGGGGGTTTTCTGAAGCCAGCGGGTCAAGTTATGGTTCATAAGGCAATCGTCTGTGGGAGAGCACGCAGTCTGTGATGACGGCGGCAATGGCGTCTATGTCCAGCCCGCCCGGGTCCAGCACCCAGGAGCGGATGACGGCCATGATGCCGTGAATGTAAAACTGCACCATGTATTTCCGCTCTTCGGGGGGCACGGCGAACCGGGCGAGTATGGGGTCCAGTACGTAGGTGTAGAGGGACTTGAACTGATCCTCCGAGCGCATGGCGGCGGGGTGGGAGAAGGCCGCCCGGAACACCGGCAGATGCTCCGTGATAAAGCGCAGATAGGGGAGGAGAAATTCCGGGGTGACCAGCATCAGGTCCCGGAGAGGACAGGCGGCGATCTTCTGTATAAAGCCTTCGGCGCTCTGCTGGTAATAGGAGAGGAAATCCCGGTTGGCCGTCTCCAGGGTCTCGGCCAGCAGGTCGCCCACGGTCTCATAGTGCAGATAGAAGGTGGAACGGTTGACCCCCGCCCGGGCGCAGATCTCCTTGACGGTGATGAACTCGAAGGGCTTGGCGTCCAACAGCTCCATCAGGGCCTCGTCCATCCTGCGGGCGGTGTGAAAGTATTTGCTCTCCGACTTGTTCAAAACGCCACCCCGCTTTGCGTCAGTCCTGGCTTTCCGCGATCTCTTTGGCCAGGGCCAGTATGTCCGCGCCGTACTTGGCCTTGCCCTTTTCCAGCATCCTCTGGTAGAGGATGTAGTTGACGGACATGCCGAAAATGCCGATGAGGCCCAGGAGTATGCCAAGGATCATCATTACCGCGCCGCCGCCGCCGATGACGCCCATGGACAGGCACATGCCCAGACCCAGCATCAGAGACGCCGCCACGCCGAAGGAATAGGTGAATATGGACGCTCCGGCCTTCGCCTTCAGGTCCAGCTTTTTGAGGGCCACGACCTTGCTGGTCTGCTTGGGGGCGTACTGGTTGGCGATGGATTCCGCGTAGATCTTGTCGGTGTTCATGGGGATGCCTCCTTCGATTTGATGGATCCATTATATCAAAGAAGGCCCGGGGACGGAACGACAGGGATGGGCGGATGTGTCGATTTGAGAGATCACATGCTAAGAAGCACGATGCCCACCAGGCCCATCACGAAGGCCACAGCCTTGCGCAGGCTCAGCCGCTCGCCGAAGAAGAGGATGGAGGAGGCCATCAGGCCCGCTACGTTCAGACCCACCACTACGGGGAACACCACGATGCTTTCGGTGGTGGTCAGGGCCCAGTTCTGGAAATAATAGGCCATGGCGGTGCCAAAGCCCACCCCGGCGGCGTAGAGGGGGAGCTTTTTGACCGGCTCGCCGGGGGCGAAGCGGGCGCGGGCAAAGAGCTTGAGTATGGCCGTCATGACCAGGCAGATGGCCGCGCCGAAGGCCACCGACCAGAAGGTGAAGTCGGTGGAGGAGAGGGCGGGAAAGCCCATGAAGGCGGCCTTCTGCACCACACTCAGAAAGCCGTTGAAGAGCATGGTGACCAGGGCCAGTATGAGCCAGCCCAAGCGGACTGCATTGTCTTCCCGGCCCTCAGGCAGGGCCAGGGCGCAGAGCACGGCCAGGAGGATCAGGAGCGCCGCGCCACGAAGGGGGGTGATGGGCTCACGCCACACCAGGGCGGCAAAGAGCACGCTGACCACGACGGACATGTCTATGATCAGGTTGCTCATGCCCAGGGGGCCCCGGGAGATGGTGAGGACGATCAAAGACACCGTCACGTCGAACAGGAGGCCGAAGAGCGCCGCCCAGGCCATGGCCCCGGCGGGCATCATACCCGG
>CADAGW010000241.1 GCA_902787475.1 uncultured Eubacteriales bacterium | reverse complement strand
GCGGACTGGTCCCGTCCCGCGCCAAACGGGGAAAGGCGAAGGCTCTGCTCCACCCGCATCGGCGAAAGCCTATTGATCGACGGCACCCGGCAGATACTGGATATCCTCACGGACCCCGAGGCCATCACCCACATCGTATACACCCACGAGCACGGCGACCACTTCGACAGGGGCCTGTGGGAGTCCCTCCCCCACGCCCGGCATCTGGCCCCCTTCGCGGGCGAGGGGCTTGAAAGCGTGGAGCCTCTTATCCCCTTTGAGGCGGGCGGCATGAAGCTCACCGCCGTCAGAGGCAACCACTCCGTGCCGGTGTGCCACTACCTCGTCGAGGACGGAGAAAAGACCCTCTACTACGCCCTGGACAGCGCATGGCTCGCCTACGGGGAGTACGCCTTTCTGCGGGGCAAGACACTGGACGGTATGGTGATCGACGCCACCATAGGCGACGGCCACGAGGGGGATTACCGGGTGTTCGAGCACAACAGCCTGGCCATGGTGCGGATCATGGTGGACAGCCTGCGAGCCACTGGCATACTGCGGGAGAACGCCCCGGTGTTCGTGAGCCATTTGGCCTTTACCCTGCACCCGTCAAGCGATGAATTGCGCGCTTCCCTCACCCCTGGATACATCGCCCCCACGGACTCAGAGACCTACGAAATATAATATACTGGAGGAAAGACACATGACGCCCATCAGCCTGGAGAGAATCGCCAAAATGCGGGAGGAGTTCACCGCCTGCCCCAACAAACGGGTCCGTTCCACCGCCGTCACCAGCGTAGGCCTGCAGGCCGCCGCGGCCAACTGGCAGGCCCCCGTGAACACCCCCAACACCTTCTCCGTGGAGCTTAAGACCGGCGAGGTCTGCAACCAGAAGGCCTCCGGCCGCTGCTGGCTGTTCGCCACCATGAACGTGATGCGCTTCGAGGTGATGAAGAAGCTGAACCTGGAGACCTTCGAGCTGTCCCAGAACTACATGTTCTTCTACGACAAGCTGGAAAAGGCCAATTACTTCCTGGAGAACATCCTCTCCACCCTGGACGAGCCTCTGGACGGGCGGATGCTGGCCTATCTTCTGTCCATGCCCTTCAACGACGGCGGCCAGTGGGATATGGCCGTGGCGCTGGTGGAGAAGTACGGCGTGGTGCCCAAGTCCGTGATGCCCGACACCTTCCACGCCTCCTCCAGCGGCGGCATGGTCAAATTCCTGACCCTCAAGGCCCGGGAGTTCGCCAAGGAGCTGCGGGACGGCTACAAGGCCGGCAAGACCATGGAGGAGCTTCGCGCCCGCAAGGAAGAGATGATCGCCACCTTCTACGACATGCTCTCAATCAGCCTGGGCGTGCCCCCCACCTCCTTCGACTTCGAGGTGCGGGACAAGGACGACAAGTTCATCAGGGACATGAACATCACCCCCAAGGCGTTTTTCGACAAGTACGTGGGCAAGTGTCTGGACGAATACATCTCCGTCATCAACGCTCCCACCGCCGACAAGCCCTTCTACGCCACCTACACCGTGGACAAGCTGGGCAACGTGGCGGGCGGACGGCCCGTGTTCTACCTGAACCTGCCGGTGGAGAATCTGAAGCGCCTGGCCCTCTCCCAGCTCAAGGACGGGGAGCCGGTGTGGTTCGGAAGCGACGTGGGACAGATGCTGGGCCGGGAGGGCGGCATCATGGCCATGGATACCTTCGATTAGACTACGGCGAGAGCCTCATGACCCACGCCATGGTGCTCATGGGCGCCAACGAGGTGGACGGCAGGGTGAACCGCTGGAAGGTGGAAAACAGCTGGGGCGACAAGTCCGGCGAAAAGGGCTGGTACCGCATGAGCGACGACTGGTTCAGCGAGTACACCTATCAGGTGGTGGTCCGCAAGAGCTACCTGAACGAGGAAGAAAAGGCCGCCGCCCAGAAGGCCCCCATCGTGCTCAAGCCCTGGGATCCCATGGGCTCCCTGGCCTGATCGCGCCGATCCGTCATATTTCGCCGCCTCCCGCATACCATGGTGCGGGAGGTGCGCTGAATATGGCAGTCGATCATTGCCCCCGGCGAAAGGAAGGCTCGTTCCTTCAGCGGCTGGCGGGGCTGGTGATGATATTGGTGGGCGCGCTGATACTGATCCTGTTCGTGCCCTTTGAGACCTGGCTGGCGGTGGTCGGCGTGGCGCTGATACTGGGCGGCATCGCGCTGAGAATGTAGGAGGCAAATATGCGTACAGAAGAGATCCGCATACGGGACCCGTTTGTGTACCTGGAAAACGGCACGTATTATCTGTATTCCAACCACTACGACGAAAACGGGCATGGAAGCATCGTGGCGTACACGGGGAGCGACCTTGAAAACTGGAGCGAGCCCAAAACCGTGTTCGCGCCGGGCCCTGATTTTTGGGGAAAGACCGATTTCTGGGCCCCGGAAATGCACGCCTACAAGGGCAAATACTACCTGTTTGCCAGCTTCATCGCCCCGGGAAGGAACCGGGCCACGGCGATCCTGAAGGCGGATTCGCCCCTGGGCCCCTTCACGCCCTGGGGCGAGGATCAGATCACGCCCAGGGACTGGATGTGCCTGGACGGCACGCTGTATGTGGACGGGGACGATCATCCCTATATGGTGTTCTGCCACGAATGGGTGCAGATCCAAAACGGGGCCATGTGCGCCGTGCCGCTGAAGGACGACCTGTCCGGCCCGGCGGGCGAAGTACATCACCTGTTCTTCGCCGGGGACGCCAAATGGGTATCGAGTGTCAAGGGCGAGGGCAATTTCGTCACCGACGGCCCCTTCCTCTACACCGCGCCAAACGGCTCATTGTGCATGCTCTGGTCCAGTTTCCTGCCCCAGGGCCGCTACGCCGTGGGCCGGGCCGTGTCGGCGTCCGGCAGCGTGTTTGGCCCCTGGACGCTGGCCGGGGAGCCGGTGTACCCCAACGAAGGCGGGCACTGCATGCTCTTTACAGGCAAAGACGGCTTGATGCGCATGAGCCTTCACCGGCCCAACGCGTCCCCGCTGGAGCGGGCCCAATTCCTGCCCGTGAGGATGGACGAAGAAGGCGGCCTCACGTTCCTCTGATGCCCTTTTCGGGTCTTTTGGTGGTCATTTCAGGGCCGTTTCGGGGCCATTTTGGGGCCATTTTGGGGCCATTTCGGGGCCGTTTCGCTCTCTTTCGGGGAACGAAACGGCCATTTTTTCCGTCTCAAAACCGCAAAAACAAAACGCGGGAGGAACCTTACATGCGCAAAATCCTGTCCCTGATGGTGGCCTTGTGCCTGCTTCTTGGGGCCTGCGCCCTGGCTGAGGAGGCCGTGGACGAGGAGATCTTTTCCCTGACGGGAGCGGTGACGGAGCTGACCCCGGACACGGTCACCGTGACCCTGCCCTATGACGAAACGCCCTATACCTTTGCCTATGGCCCGGAGGCGTTGGGCGAGGACGCCCCCATGGCGGAGGGCGAGCTGATCACCATATTCTATTCCGGATACGTGGACTGGGACAACGCCGACGCCAGCGGCGTGAAGGTGCTCTATATCGAGGCGGGCGGCGGCGAGAGAGAATACAACGTGGTATACGAGGACGAGAGCGTCAATGCCGATTTCGACGGGGACGGCAGCGAGGAGACGGCGTCCCTGGCCCCGGTGAGCGTGGACTACGGCAGCGTGTACGCCCTGACCATAGGCGGGGCCAGCTTTGTCAGCGAGATCCAGTCCCAGCCCCAGGCGCTGGTGTGCGATTTGGACCCGGAGGACGGGCGGCTGGACGTGATCTTGTCGGGTGACGTGATGAGCGACGACTACGTGACCTGGCGGCTTCAGTACGACGGGACGGACTTTATACTCTTGGGCGAGCCCTTCGGCGGGCTGGCGGAGTCCTTTCAGGAAGGGTTTGTGACGGTCAGCGGCTGGGTGGACGTACTGGGCACCCACTGGGGTGAGACCACCTACGCCCTGGACGAGGAGGGCAATTTCAGTCAGCTGGAGGACGGCGAGTGGTACTTCTTCGCCGAAAGCGAGGATATGGAGCTGTACGCCGCCAAGGCCATATCCCCCATCATCGCCCTGCCCGTGACCCTGTTTACCGATCAGGGCGAGACGGCGGCCATGCTGCCTCCCGGCACGGTGATGCACCTTCTCTCCAGCGACCTGTCCACCTCCGCCTATTTTGAGACGGACGACGGGCTGATGGGCTATGTGCGGCTGTCCCCCTCCGAAAAGGGCTGGGGGCTGGACGTGGCCGGATCCGACGAGACGGTGTACTTCGACGCCCTTCCCTATTCCGGCTGATGCGTTGACCGCCTGTTCTGCATTTAGGAAACGGATTGCTTCGTCGCTTCGCTCCTCGCAATGACACTATTGTTGTACGCACGCAGTATTCCTGTCACTGCGAGGAGGCCGCAGACCGACGAAGCAATCCGTAACCACAATCAATGGTTTAGAAGAAGAAAAGCATCTAATCCCACGCAAAGAGACTGCCCCGCAGCGGCGCAAGGCAGTCTCTTTTTTGTGTGATGAATTATAAGCCTTTCATTTCGCAGATCAGGTCGGTGAGGCCCGCCACGGTGGCGCAACGGGCGTACTGCTCCTCGGGGATGGTGACAGAGAAGGCCTCCTCCACCTTCAGGGAGAGGGATATGACCTGCAGGGAGTTGCCGCCCAGATCGTCCATGATGTGGGCCCGGTCCGGGATGTCCTTGGGATCCCGGCCCAGGGTCTCGGCGAAGAGGGCGAGCACCTTGTCGTGGATCTCGGGATTGTCCCTGAGCACCGCGTCCGGCGCGTTGGCGGCGGCCACCTCGGCCCCCACGCCCTGGCCGGTCAGCTCCCGGTAGGGCACCGTATGGCCCTGAAGGGAGGCGCGAAGGTCGATCCGCTTGATCTTCACGCTGTTGACCACGGGCATCCGCTCCGGGGTCACCAGCACCTTTTTGACCCGCCGGGCGGCGGGCAGCTTTTTGTTTCTGCGCTGGATCTCGGCGCTGAGCTCCGAGAGAAAGGCCTCGTCATGGTATTTGGAGCCCACGTTGATGACCAGTGTGGGCGTCTCGTAGTCGCCGGAAAGCTGTGTGCCCAGCACGCAGAACTGCTCCGCGCCGGGCATGGCGGTGAACACGTCCTCCAGCTCGTCCGGATATATGTTCTCGCCGGTCTCGTCCACGATCACGTCCTTGATGCGGCCCTCTATGCGGAGGTTGCCGTCTGCGGGCAGGCGGCCGATGTCGCCGGTGGCGTAGAAGCCGTCTTTATCCAGCTGGGGCGGGATCAGCTGTCCATCCACGTACTGGCCCATGTGCATGGTGCAGGTCTTGACCAGCACCTCCCCGTGGCCGGGGTCGGAGCCGTCGGGCCTGATCCTGTATTCGGAGGTCTCAAACGCCGCGCCGCAGGCCCCGTCCAGCCGGCCCTCCAGGGCGATGCCCGCGTTGGCGGAGGGCACGCCGATCTCCGTCATGCCGTAGCCCGCGATGGCGCAGTAGCCCAGGGCGTTGACGGTGGTCAGGTGCTCCCGGGGCATGTGGCTTCCGCCCACCACGATCAGATCCAGGGAATCGCCGAATATGTTGGCGTTGACGGAATGAAACAGCTTCTTGGCCAGGGACAGGCCCATCATGGGGTTTATCCTCTGGGCGGTCAGGGACAGCCACTTCATGGCGGCGAAGGCGCATTTTTTCAGTCCGCTCTGCTGGGCGAGCTTTTTTTCCACGCCGTCTGCGATGTGGTTGATGAGCAGCGGCACG
>CADAGW010000240.1 GCA_902787475.1 uncultured Eubacteriales bacterium | reverse complement strand
GATGAGGAATTCCTTGCGGGTCTCCTCGGTGGTATAGCGCTTGAAGTCGCGCTGGTTGCAGGAATAGCGAATGTCCATATCGATTATCCTCCTTCGTTGGATGCTTACAGCTTGAGCGCCGCCTTCTCCAGATACTCTCTGGCCTGGCGGGCGTTTTCGGGGCGGGTGTCCTCAAGAGTCATGGGGAGATCGCGCTTGCGGGCAAAGGACAGAAGCTGGCCGTACTCCATGCCGCCCAGGCCGCAGGCGGTGGAGAGCACCTTTTTCTTCTCCCCGTCCAGGGTGTAGTCCTTCATATGCAGCACGCTTACCCGTTCCCCCAGGCGGCGGATGGCCTCCCCTATCACGTCCTGGGCGTGATCCGCGTTGGCCCAGGAGAGCAGGTTCACGCTGTCCAGTATGATGCGCACGTGGTCGCTGCCCAGCGCCTCCAGCATGCGCTCCGCCCGCAGAGGATTGGAGATGATGTGCACATACACAGGCTCGATGGCCAGTATGGCGTCCTCCTCCTCGGCGCAGCGGGCCAGGGGGCGAAGCCGGTCCACGATCATCTGGAAGGCCTCCTCGGTCTGGCAGGCGGCCCAGTCCATGCCCGAATCGGGGCTGGCGGGGGTCTCGGTGCCCACCACGCCCGCGCCGATCTTGCGGCTGAAGCGCAGGTGCGCCCGGTAGATGTCCTGGGTCTTGTGAAGGGCCTCCACATCCGGCGTGGCCAGGCTCAGATAGCAGCCCAGCACGGCGCATTCCATGCCCGTCTCAGCCAGGGCGGATCGCACCTCGCCGGCCAGCTCGTCGGTCAGAAGGGCCGGTGCGTCGGCCATGGCGAAGTCCGGCAGCACCTTGGACAGCGCCACGTGGGCGCAGGTAAAGCCCTGCTCCCGGGCAAATCCCAGGCGCTCCTTCAGGGTGCCCGGCGCGGTGTCGTGCAAACGGATGCCGATATTCATAGTATCCTCCTGTGTCAGGGCAGGACCTCCGCCGAGCCGTCCTTCAAATACGGCAGGCAGGCGGGGATCTTTTTCATTTCGGAGACCACCAGGGACGCCATCACCTGGGCCCCGTAGGCGCAGAAATGGGTCTTGTCGTCGTGGCCGTCTGGGAAATCCTTGTTTTCGCCGGGCTGGATACGCACGAACAGCTCCGCCGTCCTGTCCTGGCCCAGGTGCACATACAGCTTGTGGCTGTCGGCGTTCAGGTCGCACAGGGGCAGATCCTTTTCGGCGGCCAGCGTCCGCACGGCCCGGGGGTATTCCCCGTGGGTGTACATCACGCCCTGGTCGCCCATAAACAGCCTGCGCTCCACGGGTGTGATCAGCACCGGCAGAGCCCCCGCGTCCAGAGCGGTCTTGCAGTACTTCCACAGGTACTCCGGGAAGGTGGTGTCCGGGTCGGTGTGCCGCTCATCGTCCTTTTCGTCGTTGTGGCCGAACTGGATCAGGAGCATATCGCCCTTACTGATGGCCTTTTCCACGGGCTCAAAGAGCCCCTCCGCCAGAAAGCTCCTGCTGGAACGGCCGCTGAGCGCGTGGTTTTCCACCTTCACGCCCTCCGCCACGAACTGGGGCAGGGCCCACCCCCATCCCCGGAAGGGAGGGGTGTTGTCGTCCACGGTGGAGTCCCCCACGATGTATATGGTGGGCATCTTTACCACTCCTTCATCACCTGATCCAGGGCGATGGTGCACACCTGGGCGTTGCCGTTTTCGTCGGGATTGGAGAAGAGCACCATGTCGCCCTTCCGGTTGAAGGAGGGATGCTGATGGTCCGCGCCGGTCTTGCAGGATCCGGTGGTGGCGATGAGCTTGGCTTTCTTGGTGGCCCGCTCGATGAGCACCACGCCCTCCTGCACAGTGACGCCCAGATAGCTGATCCGATCCGCCACGATCCACTTCTTGTCCCGGCTCAGGCAGGGGTGCAGCAGCTGCTCGCTCCAGCCCGCCTCGTCGAAGTGCCGCCCGTCCTTGTCGCCCACGATCACGTGGCCCCGCAGCTTCATGATGGCCATCTCGCTGCCGTCGGCGGCCCACACCTCGTGGGTGATCCACTCGTTGGGATGCTCCACGTAATAGGGCCGCACGTAGTGCTCCTTCACGTCGCACATCCAGGTGCGCTGGAAGGCGTCGCCCTCGGTCTCGTGGATGTAGAATATCAGGTTTTCATCCGTGGGGCAGATCTGGGCGTGGCCCAGCCGGTAGTCGCTCTGATACACGATCTCCGCTTCCTTGCCGGGATCCATGATCACCAGGGCGTAGATCTTGTTGGCCAGGTGATAGCTGCAGGCGATGCGCCCGGTGTTGGCGGCGGTCAGGTGGCCGGTGATCTGTCCGCCCGCGGGCAGGTCGCCGATCTTGGTCATCTCTGCGGTGGTCAGATCCACCTGATAGACCTCGGTCTCGTTTTTGCAGGTGTAGCCCAGGTTCTTTTCCCGGTCGGTGGCGAAGCCCCGGAAGGTGTCGTCGGTGATGCGGGTGATCTCGCCGGTGGCCACATCGGCCCGGTAGCAGCCGCCGTCGGTCCTGCCCGGGAGCTGCTGCTTCATGAAGAAGAAATGCCTGTCATCCAGCGAAAAGTTTTCACAGGTGAAATAGAGCTTGGCGTTCCTTTCGGGGCCCTCGGTATAGCGCTTGATGGCGTAGCCGGTCACGGGATCGCGGTACTCGGTCATGCTTCTGCCTCCTTTGGGTCACAGGGTGATGGTCTTTCCGGCGGGCACGCGGATGGGCTCGCCGTCGTTGACGGAAATATACATATCCTGGGCGTTGGGATTCTCCACAAACAGATTGTCCGCGGAGAAGCGCAGGCGCTTGTAGTCGTCCATATAATCCACGAATTCGATGTTGGTGCAGTACCATATGTCGCTCTGGCCGCCCATTTTGCGGCAGAACGTCTCCATCAAATCCCAATTGTTTTTGTCGTTGAATTCGTAGCTGTGGCCCCACACGTACATGAGGTACAGATACTGCTTTTTATGCAGGGCCAGGAACTGATCTCCCAGCTCCAGCAGGTTGTGGTTGTGGTGACAGGTGGCCTGCCACCTGAGCGGATCCTCCGGCAGGGCGAAGGAATCCGAGGAGCCCACCACCCGGGAATAGCGGATGCCGCAGGCGGGAAGAAGGGCTTCGATCTCCCGGCTCAAAGAGCCGTTGGGGTAGCTTAATCCCCTCACGGGGTAGCCGGTCAGCTGTTCAAGGGCCCGCCGGTCGGAGAGTACCTCCTCGGCCACTTCGCTCAAGGGGCAGCGGGCGATGGTGGGATGGGTCACAGTGTGGCAGGACACCTCGTGCCCCGCGTACAGGGTTTTGACCTCCTGGGGATCGATGTGGTCGTTGACGCCCAGAAAGCCGCTGTTGAGGTGGAAGGTGCCCCGGATGCCGTTGCGGTTGAATATATCCACCAGGCGGCGGTCCGCGGTGCGCCCGTCGTCGTAGCTCATGGTCAGAGCCTTGTGCTTCCCGCCGGGGAAGCAGCAGTACACCTTGTTCATATCTCCTCCAGGATGCCGCAAAACATAGGTATGGGGGCTGTCGCAAAAGCGGCAGCCCCGCGTGGTGGTCAGGGATGATTTTGCTCAGCGATGCCTCGCATATCCTCTCCCCTATGGCGCATTATTCAGCGTCGTAGATCGCCTGGTACTCGGCCAGGATCATGTCGCCGCCCATATCATGCCAGGTCTGATACTCGGCCTGCAGCTCCTCCAGGGAGATGATGTTGGCGATGTACTTCACCTGAGCATCTTCCAGGTCGGTGTTCAGGGTGGCGCCCATCAGGGTGTTGGTCTCGCTGTCGTAGGTGTAGCAGGGATTGCCGATCACGTACTGAGCGTTGTCCAGCAGGTTCTGGGCGTACTCCTGACGGAGGATGGGATAGTAGGGCTTGGGCATCAGGCCGCCGTTGACCTGCATACCAAGCTGATTCAGGCTGTGCAGGGTGATGTTGTTGTACTCGGTGTACTTGGTGGCGTTCTCAGCTTCTCCCTCGGGATAGAGGTTCAGCACGTCGTTGTACATCCAGTAGTTGACGCCTTCCACACCGTTGTTGATGAGGGTCTGG
>CADAGW010000239.1 GCA_902787475.1 uncultured Eubacteriales bacterium | reverse complement strand
CTATTATACCTGCTGGGAGCGTAAAAGTCAAGGGGTGTACGGTTATTTAACAATATCACCGTAAATAAAAAGAGACTGCGGTCTGTTTTTGCAAAACATACCGTAGTCTCTTTTCTTATTCCGCATCCCAGTCTCTGTATTCCTTGGTGTTGTTGAATATGTCAAAGAGCACGTCGTATCTGTGGTGCTCCCGCCACCCCTCGCCCGTGGAGCTGTCCACGGTGAAGTTGCAGTGGCATCCGGGCAGGGCGTTTTTCAGATACGTTTGTGTGGTGCCGCTCAGTTTGTTGCCTGACATCCACAGCCTTTGAAGCTTTGTCAGCTTGGCTATGGGCGTCACGTCCTTGACGAAATTGTAGCACAGGTTCAGATCCAGCATCTCCGTGCACTCCGCCAGGGGCGATATGTCCGTAAGGTTGTTCATAAACAGCTCCACGTACTGAAGGTGCTTGAGCTTCCGGAGCACGCTGATATCGGATATCCTGTTGTCCGCCAGTATCAAAATCCTCAGCTCCGGCAGGTTCTCAAGGAAGGATATGTCGGTCAGCTGCTGATGCCCCATGTCCAGGGCCCGAAGCTCCGTGCAGTACTGAAGGGGCGACATGGTGGCCGTGGTCATCCGCAGCTTGTTGGTGGTGCCGTCCAGCGTGGAAAAGGCGGTGGCGTCAGTCCTCAGCGTCCAGCGGCCCAGGTTCACGATCCACACCACCTTGATGTCCGGATGGGCGTCCCGGAACTTGGCCAGGGAGGCGTCCGGCAGTCCGCAGTGGCACAGGTCGATGTACTTCACGTTGGGCATATACTCCAGCGCGTCGTCCAGCTTGGACAGATCCCCGATCAGGGAGCCGTTGAAGCTGATCCTGTCCACGTCCGTGCGGAAGGGGAAACCGTACAGATCCACATACCATATCATCTGAAGCTCCGTGTGCTCCTTCTGTATGGCCGCCAGACTGGAGGAGGGGATGTGGCACACGCCCAGATCCAGCGTCTTGAGGTTGGTCAGGTAATTCAGGGCTTCCGCCAGCGCAGCGGAGTCGTCCACCGTGGCCGCAGACAGATCGGCGCTCTCGTCGGTAGATAGGATCTTCACCCCGAACAGGTCGATAGTGTACAAAAACCGGATCTCCGGGAACGTCTGAGACAGCGCATACAGCTTGGCGTTTTCAAGCCCGGTGCTGGTCAGATTGACGCTTGTGATGTTGTGGGCGTAGGACAACACGTCCGTCAGGTCCTGGGTGTCCTCCAGCGCCACGCCGTAGAGATCCAGCGCCGTGTCGTCGCTGGACAGGGGCACGTTGTGGAACATGTATTTCCACCGGAGGCTCACGTCCTCCAGCCCCTCCATCACCGTCTCGACCTCTTCCCGGGTGGTCTGGCAGTCATATATGTCCAGCGCCGTCAGGTCCTCGAACCAGGCCAGCTGCTCGAGCAGCGTTTCGCCGCTTTCAAACCCGGTCAGGGTCAGCTTCTGGGAATCGCTGGGGAACATGCCCTCCCCCGCCGGCGCCAGCCACACTACCTTGGCGTCCGGGAACGCCTGCTTGAGGCTTGCCGCCTGCTCCTTTTCAAATCCGGGCACGGACAGCATGTCAAGCCTGGTCACGTGGTCAAAATATCCCAGCTGCCGCACGAACATGTCGAATGTGACGTATTCCTTCTCCGTCACGGTCAGCTCCGCCGTGTCGTTGTCCGCCCGGCTCTGCCCCAGGGGCACGCTCCAGGCGATGTCGGCCCCCGGCAGGGCCTGCCTGAGTCTGTCGTACTGGCTTTCCGACACGGGATTGCCCCGCATGTCGATCTTCTTAAGCCCGGTCAGCTGCTCCAGGGGCGATACGTCCGCGATCTTCAGTCCCCGTATGTTCACGCTGGATAAGTACCTGCACCGCTCTATGCCCTCAAGGCTGGTGATCCCGTCGCGGCTTAAGTCCAGCGTCCGCAAAAACGTGGAGTAGGTGTGCCCGTCTATGGTCACGTAATTGAGCTGTCCCGCCACGGCCAGCGCCACGCACAGTCCCGCCAGTATGGGCAGTATCCCCCGGTGGATCACCCGCCAAATGGCGTTTACAAGCCCCAGCAGGGCCAAAGCGGCCCCCACCCAAAAGGGGATGCTGGATATATTGTCTTTGAACACCAGGCCGCATACCACGCAGCCCACAGCCAACGCTCCGCACACCGCCGCGGCGATCCACTTGCGCCGTCTCTCCCGTTTTTGCTGCTTTTTCTTTTTCCGGCTGGTTTCCTTGGTACTCTTCATGCTGTCGTTTCCTTACGCTTTCACGGCGTCCAGACTGCGGGCGAGCTGCTCCACATTGGAGCACCCCACCAGGGAGAACGCGCGAATGTCCGGATTGTCCACGATGTAGCGGATCACCACCTGATCGGGCGTGGCCCCGGTCCTTTGGCACCTGTCCAGGAGCGCCTGATACCGCCGTATGTTTTCCGGCGTCACCATGGCCCGGTACCTCTCCGACGCGTCGCTCAGATCCGCCTTAAACCCCTTCTGGAACAGCCCGTTCCCCTGGGAGGAATAGGCCATCACCGCCAGATCCATATTTTTATACTGCTCATATTCGGCCTGGTCCATGGTCACCAGCGTGGGGTCGTCATGGGCCTGGGAATAATCCACATAACTCCACCGGATCTCGCTGGCGGTGAACCCGGCTTTGCCCTTTGTATCCGCGTACCGGTTGGCCTCCTGTATGCGCTTCGCCCGCCAGTTGGACGCCCCCAGCGCCTTCACGGGAAATGTCTTTTGCGCCTCAAAGAGGGTGTCCATGATCTCCTCTGCCGGCAGGCTCGTATCGTCCCGGTGCAGATAATACAGGTCGATCTTCCCCACGCCCAGCGCGTCCATGCTCTTTTCCAGGTCGTGAAACACGTCCTGTCGGCCCAGCCGCCCGTGCTTCATGTCCCGAAGGGGCGGATGGCCGCCCTTTGTGATGAGGAACACCTCTTTTTCTACGCCTCTTGAGCGGATCCATTCCCCCACCGCCCTCTCGCTGGGGCTGTCGTCCTCATGTCCGGGGATCCAGGAACCATATACCCTGGCGGTGTCAATGGCGTTGCCGCCCGCCTGCCAATACTGATCCAGAAGCCTGAACACCTGGTCTCTGTCCAGCCGGGTGCCAAACTGCGTGGTGCCCATGATGACCCTGGCCACCTGGCGTTCTTCTCCATCCGATAAACGGATCCGGGAATACAGCATCTCTCCCGCCTCCTTTTGCGCGCAAAAGCCGTTGCGGGGCCCGATCCGCCGCGGCAAACTCATATTATTATATACCACGATCCCATCCCCGCGCAATATCTTTTTTCATTTCCTGTGGAAATGTCCCTTTAATTATTTGCAACTTGAAATGGCGGCGTTTGTGTGGTATACTCCCAGCGGTGATGATGATGAACGACGAATCCAAATCCAGGGGCTACCTCCACGAGGACTGGCGCCTGTTTCACATACGGGATCAAAAGGACATACAGATCGAGTCCCACTATCACTCCTTCGACAAGGTGATCTGCTTTCTCGAGGGGGACGTGACCTATACCATAGAGGGCAAGGAATACCGCCTGAAGCCCCGGGACATCCTCCTGGTCCGCCACGACGCGGTGCACAGGCCCGTGATCTCCCCCCGGCAGATCTATGACCGCTGGATACTCTACCTTGACCCCAACTACATACAGTCCCTGAGCACCCCCCAGGAGGCGCTTTTTTCCTGCTTCGACCTGTGCGCAGCCAGAAACGCCCATCTTTTGCGGGTGCAGCCGGACAGCCACCGCCGCTTTCTCCTGCTGCTCAAACAGATGAAGGAGGCCGAGACCTCCACGGAATACGGCCACGGCCTTCTCTCCCGCTCCATACTGACCCAGATCCTTGTGTATCTGTGCCGCTTCGTGCGGGACACCGGCGCCACCTCCGGAGACGGCGAATCCGATCCCCAGATCGCCCAGGTGACCGCCTACATACTACACTCCCCACGCCTACGTGCAGTTAAAGCGCCTGTTGAGCGCCGCGGAGTTGATCGCCAGCGGCGTGCCCGCCGGGGACGCCAGCCGCCAGGCCGGCTATCACGACTATTCCGTATTCTCCCGGGCCTTCATCAAGCGCTTCGGCGTCTCCCCCAGCCGCTACCGGCCCGACGCGGTGCATTTTGGCCCCGTGTCAGAATGATATGCGAAATAAAAACAGAGCCAGTGAAAACCGGCTCTGTTTTGTTTGTCTGCTGTCAGGATCAGGCCTTGCCATTGCAGCCCAGCACGTCCACCAGCTTATGCTGCACCATCTTCTTGATGGCGGCGCGGGCGGGCTTGAGGTACTGGCGAGGATCGAAATGATCGGGATGCTCGTTGAAGTACTGACGGATGCAGGCGGTCATGGCCAGGCGCAGGTCGGAGTCGATGTTGATCTTGCACACGGACATGCCGGCGGCCTTGCGCAGCTGCTCCTCGGGGATGCCCACGGCGTCAGGCATCTTGCCGCCGTTCTCGTTGATGATCTTCACGAATTCCTGGGGCACGGAGGAAGAGCCGTGCAGCACGATGGGGAAGCCGGGCAGACGGCGGGAGACCTCTTCCAGGATGTCGAAGCGCAGGGGCGGGGGCACCAGGATGCCCTTCTCGTTGCGGGTGCACTGCTCGGCCTTGAACTTGTAGGCGCCGTGAGAGGTGCCGATGGCGATGGCCAGAGAGTCACAGCCGGTCTCCTCCACGAAATGCTGCACGTCCTCGGGACGGGTATAGGAGGAATCCGCGGCGGACACCTTCACTTCGTCCTCGACGCCGGCCAGGGTGCCCAGCTCGGCTTCCACCACCACGCCGTGATCATGGGCATATTCCACGACCTGGCGGGTGATCTTGATGTTCTCCTCGATGGGCAGGCCGCTCTTGTCGATCATGACAGAGGTGAAGCCGCCGTCTATGCAGCTCTTGCACAGCTCGAAGCTGTCGCCGTGATCCAGGTGAACGACGATGGGCAGATCGAAGCCGGCGGTCTGCTCGGCGTCCTCGATGGCGGCCTTGATCAGGTTCATCAGATACACATGCTTGGCGTAGGCACGGGCGCCCTTGGACACCTGCAGGATCAGGGGAGCGTGCTCCTCGATGGCGGCCTCGGTGATGCCCTGGATGATTTCCATGTTGTTCACGTTAAACGCGCCGATGGCGTAGCCGCCGTCATACGCTTTCTTGAACATCTCTTTAGAAGTAACCAGTGCCATGAAAACAACTCCTTTTTTCTGGTTTGCTTACCAAAGTATAGCACGTTTTCCGTGGAAATCAAGGGGGTACAGGTGAAATTATGATTTTTACGTGTAAAATCCTTTGTGCATGAGAATGTTACGTGATATTCGTTGACTTTCGCCTTTCTTTTTGCTAAGATTTATCCAAACCCAATTTGAAGGAGCGTAAGTAAAATGTTGAAAGGTGCATGCATTATCGGTCAGTCCGGCGGCCCCTCTTCCGTCATCAACGCCAGCGCTTACGGCGCCATCAAAACGGCCCTCGAATCCGAGGCCATCACCCGGGTGCTGGGCGCCCGCCACGGCATCAAGGGCGTGCTGGACGACGATCTGATCGACCTGGGCAAGGAGGATCCCCAGGAGCTCGCTCTCATGAAGCACACTCCCTCCTCCGCTCTGGGCTCCTGCCGCTACAAGCTCAAGGATCCCGACGAGGACGAGACTGATTATCTGCGTATCCTCGAGATCTTCAAA
>CADAGW010000238.1 GCA_902787475.1 uncultured Eubacteriales bacterium | reverse complement strand
TGCTCCACTTCGTCCCGCTCGTCGTAGATCTCGCCCACGATCTCCTCGGTGATGTCCTCCATGGTGAGGATGCCCAGGGTGCCGCCGTACTCGTCCAGCACCACGGCCATTTGGGTATGCAGGCGGCGGAACTCCCGGATGATGGAGGATATGGTGCGGGTCTGGTGCACGAACAGGGGCTCGGTGAGCAGCTCCCTAAGGTCGAAGGGATGCCCCGAGAGCACCTCCTTCATAAACCGCTTGGTGGGCAGAATGCCTATGATGTGGTCGATGGTGTCCTCGTAGACGGGCACCCGGGAATGGCGCAGAAGCTCGTCGGCCATGTCCCAGTCGGGATCGTCGATATCCAGAGCGAACACGTCCACCCGGGGGGTCAGGATCTCCCTGGCCGTGATGTCCGTGAACTCTATGGCGGACTTGATCAGCTCGCTCTCCTCCTCGGTGAACACGCCCTCCTCTTCGATGTCCTCCAGTATCTCGCAAAGCTCCTCCGTGCTCACGGGCTCCTCCTCTTCCTTGGGGGTCCAGAGCTTCTCCAGCCGGTGCACGATGGCCGTGACGGTGGTCACGATGGGGGAAAAGAGGATCATGAACAGGCGAAGGGGCTTGCCGTAGAGCCGGGCCACGGCGTCCGGCTGGTCGGCGGCCACGATCTTGGGCAGGGTTTCGCCGAATATCAGAAGGATCACGGTACTGCCCACCGTGGCCACGGTCTGGCCCAGGCTCAGGCCAAGGTAGCGGGTGGCCAGCAGGGTGGCGGCGGAGGATTCGGCGATGTTCACCAGGTTGTTGCCCACCAAGATGGTGGACAGGGAGGCGGTGTAGCGGTCGTTTATGTACTCCGCCGCCAGGGCCGCCTTGTCGCCGTCGTCGGCGGCCTTTTTCATGCGCACCCGGTTGGCCTTGGCAAAGGCGATCTCCGCGGAGGAAAAGAAGGCCGACAGGGCCACCAGCGCCACGATGAGAAGGCCGGTCAGCAGATCAATCATGATCCTCCACCTCCTCCGGGGGCGGCAGCTCGCCCGTATGCTCTATGTCCTCCTCGTCGTAGATCTCGCCCACCAGCTCCTCCAGTATGTCCTCCATAGTGAGGATGCCAAGGGTCTTGCCCGTGTCGTCCGCCACCACGGCGAAGTGGGTCCGCCGGGCGCCCATGCTCTCGAACACGTCGGTGAGCGGCGTGTCCGGCCGCACGAAGTAGGGCTTGGCCATCTCGCTGGATATGCGCACCTGTTTGCCGTTCATCAGCTTCCACAGGCAGTTTACCGACTGGAGCACGCCCACGATGTGGTTCATCTCCCCGTCGTAGACCGGGAAGCGGGAAAAGTGGGACTCGATCAGGGCCTCCTTGAGCCGGTCCTGGTTCCAGCGGATGTCCACCATCTCCACGTCCTTGAAGGGGGTCATCACGTCCCCGGCCACCTTGTCGGAAAACTCGATGGCGGACTTGATGATCTGGGTCTCCACGGGCTCTATGGTGCCCTCCTCCTGGGCGTCCTCCACCACCGTGGCGAACTCGTCCTCGGTGAGGGTGGGCGGCGCTTCGCCCCGGCGCAGGAGGGTCTTGGCCGCGTCGCCGATCTTCATCAGCACCAGGGCCAGGGGATAGACCGCCTTCATGTATACACGAATAAACGGCGCTGCCAGCATGGCGTAGGCGTCGCTGTTGGTGCGGGCTATGTTTTTGGGTATGGTCTCGCAGAAAAAGAAGATGAGCAGGGTCATTACCACCGTGGACACCACGCCGCCGGAGGCCCCCATGATCTCCACGGCCAGCACGGCGGCGATGGAGGCGGAGGTGATATACAGCACATTTATGGCGATCAGGGTGGACACCACCGCCCGCTCATAGCGGTCCAGCACCCAGGTGGCCCGGCGGGCCCGGCGGTTGCCGTCCTCGGCCAGCATGCGGATGCGGATGCGGTTGCAATAGGAAAACGCGGTCTCGGAGCCGGCGAAGAAGCCGCCGGCCAGGATCATAAAAATCAGCAATATACTTCGGGGTATACTGTCGTCAGGCATCGGAGCGAATCAACCCTTTCTCGATATGGTACTGTTATTATGCCACAAAGCCGTGGGTTTTGCAATAGGGTTTTCAAAAACACAAAGCTCCCCCGCCCAAAAAGCGGGCGGAGGAGGAAAAAGTTACCGGTTCTCGGCGATGTCCTTGACCAGCTGGTAGTATTTCCGCCCGTCGGTGTTGCCGAAGGCGGCGCGCAGCTTGTTGTAGGCCGAGCGGAGGTTGGGGCTGGACATGAAGATCTCGCCGATGCGCATGGCCGTGTCCCGGTCCACGCCTGCCTGCACCAGCAGGCCGATCTCGTCCTGGGTGTCGTCCTGGGGCTCCGGCTCGGCCTCGGCCGCGGGCTCCTCTTCCATCTCCGGCCGGGCGGGTTCCTCCGCCTCCCGGGCGGGCTCCTCTTGGGGAGCTTCCTCCTCCGGGGTCTCCGCTGGCTCCACGGGAGCTTCCCCGGTCACTGGGGCCCCGGTCTCTTCCGGCGCGGCCTCCACGGCGTAGAACCAGGCGCCGTCGTCGTCCTCCTCGTAGCGGAAGGTGTCGCTGAACTGGCGGGTCAGGTAGTTGAGGGGCTTGCGGCGGGAGCGCTGCTGGTCCACCCGGTACTCGGGCAGGGCGTTAAGGGCGGCGAACATGGCGGAGGCCTGGGCCTTGCCGCCGGCCTGCTCCAGCTGGCTGAGGATCAAGGAGCGTATGATGGAGGTGCGCTCGGCGTGGGTACCCGCGGCCTTGGACTGGGGCGCGGCCTGCTGGGCAGGCTTCTGCGGCTGGGCCTGGGGCTGGGGCTTGGCGGCCTTGGCGGGGGCGGAAGCGGCCTTGGCGCTCTGCTGGGCGGCGGCCTGCCGGCCGGAGGGGGACACGAAGTTCACAAAGCGGGTGCAGGCGGTCTTCCACAGGGGGTTGGTGTTTTCGGTGCCCATGCCCACCACCTGTATGCCCGCGGTGCGAAGCCGCACGGACAGGGAAGAAAAGTCGGAATCGGAGGAGGCGATGATCACCGCCTCCACAGCGCCCACCAGATCCATGGCCCCGATGACCAGGGCGATGTCGGAGCTGTTTTTATATTTGGAAGGGCGGATGGTCAGGTTGGGGTGTATGGCGTATTTGAGCACCGGCTCCACCCAGGTGTTGAGGGCCTGGGCCGCGCCGAATATCTCCTTGTGGGTCACCTCGCCCATCGAAGCCGCCTGGGTAAAAATCTGGTCGGCAAAGGAGGGCTGTACATTTTCCGCGTCGATCAATATGGCAACGTTCACGGCGGACATCCTTTCGTAATCGCAGTATAATGGTAATTGGATATTTTTTCGACGCTCTCCCCCGGATTCCCTGCCCTGCCGTGTATAGTTTTTGAAAAATCCCGGCTCAAAGCCTCATTTGGTGGGTTTCAGACGCACCGGCTCCTCTCCCAGCCGTCCCCCGCGTCGGTGGGGTGGCGGCGGAAATCGAAGTCGCACATGTCGCCGCCCTGGCACAGGGTCTTCGTGCGCTTAAAATCGGTGTAGGGCAGGCCTCCATAGTTGATCACGTCCGCTCTGCAGAACATGGCGCCCAGCTTCAATAATCCCCGCTTTCCGAATATGTTCCGGTACAGGCACTCCCTGCACTCGAAGTGAAACCGGTCGGCGGGATCTTCGTCAAGATGCCAGGTGTATTTCCACCCCGCCCCGGAGCCCAGCTTAAAGCCCAGGGGCAGTATCGTTTTCATCAGGGGCAGGAAAAAGGACTTCCTGGCCAGCTTCTGAAACGATTCGGGCCTGAGCGCCTTCCACATCTCCTCCGACACCGCCCGGTAGGCCTCCTCTTCGCTTTGGCCGTGCTTTTGCAATGTCTCGTACAGCGCGAGGCAGGTCAATATCTGGGCCATGTGCTTGTAGTTGCCCCGGTCGCAGTATTCCTTTTCCTCCTGCAGGAGCACCGCCATGCGGGAAAGGGTATCAAAACGGATGTTGTGGGGCAGGGCATAAAAATACGCCCTGTATCGGCTGGCCGCCGCCAGCTTTTCCGGTATGTACTTCTTCATTCCCATTCTCCTCCGGTTCATGCATTAGTT
>CADAGW010000237.1 GCA_902787475.1 uncultured Eubacteriales bacterium | reverse complement strand
TGAGCAAGGGAGCTTTTGGATATACGGATTCCAAAAGCGACCATTGCGAATTGAGGACCGAACGAAGGCACCCGCCAGTGGCGGAATCGTGCCGGAGAGAGCCCAATGAGCAAGGGAGCTTTTGGATATACGGATTCCAAAAGCGACCATTGCAAATTGAGGATCGAGAAGCCCTCAGCGCCTCCCCTCGCCTCCCTTCGCCTTACTCCGTCCTCAGGGCCACCACGGGGTCCTTGCGGGCGGCGATGCGGGAGGGGATGAGGCCCGCGATGAGGGTGAGGGCCATGGAGATGATCACCAGGGCGACGGCGCCGGAGACGGGCAGCTTGGCCACCTGGGAGATATCGGCCAGGCTCCCCACGATGGCGTTGATGGGGAAGGTGAGAAGCCAGGAGATGAGTATGCCCATGGCTCCGGCGGCCAGGCCCACGATGAGGGTCTCGGCGTTGAACACCTTGGAGATATCCCGCTTGGAGGCGCCGATGGAGCGGAGCACGCCGATCTCGCGGGTGCGCTCCAGAACGGATATGTAGGTGATGATGCCGATCATGATGGAGGACACCACCAGGGAGATGGCCACGAAGGCAATGAGCACGTAGGTGATGGCGTCCACGATGGTACTGACCGAGGACATGAGCAGGCCCACGTAGTCGGTGTACTCGATCTTGCCCGCCTCGTTGCCGGAGGCCTCCATCTCCGCGTTGTAGCCGTCGATGAGGGCGATGACCCGCTCCTTGCTCTCAAAGCTCTTGGGGTAGATGGAGATGGAGGTGGGGGTGTCGGGGCGGTTGTAGGAGAGAAGGGTCAGATTGCCGGACAGGGTGGCGTTGGAGTACTGGGAGTGGTCCTCGGGGAGGGCGTAGTCCTGGATCCAGGAGGCAAGCTGGGGATCGGAATCGAAGGAGGAGAGAAGCGCCTTCTGGGCCGGGGTGGGCTCGCCGGGCACCCGGGCGGAGGCGAAGGGCAGACCGGTGAACACGTCCGTGTCCGGCTGGGCGAGCTGGGCCTTTACGATGGGGGAATCGGCGATGCCCTTTACGATATAGTCCTTGAGGGCGGAGGCGTAGCCGATGGAGCCCGGGCGAAGGGACGTGGATATGGCGTCGGCGCTGGGGCGGATGATGGCGGTGATGCGGACGGGGAGGCCGTTTTCGATCACGGAGATTTCGTCGGCGACGGGGACAAAGCCTGTGTCCGTGGCCTCGTAAAAGTCGGTGGGCAGGGTGAGATAAAAGGTCATGCCCAGCACGTCGTCATAGGTAAAGGTGGTGGCCTCGTCGTTCAGATCCTCGCCGTTCATCAGCCGCTTCATCACGTCGTTGGCCTCGCTCTGATCCCGGATGCCCAGGGCGTAGAGGGTCAGCTCGTTGACGGTGCGGTTTTCGCTGACCACCAGCACCGCCTCGGAGGGGCCGGAGGGCCAGCGGCCGGCCAGAAGGTCGTATTGGCTCTTCAAAAGCTCCTCGCCGCCTATGATCTCCTGCCACAGGTCCAGGCTGTAGGAGGAGCTCATGGCGGACATGGAGGCGAACATCTCGTCGGTCATGCCGTACATGGACTGCATGATGGTGCTGGGGTTCACATGCCGCCAGTCGCCGTCCACCTGGCGGTAGAGGCTCACCGGGGCGGCGTAGCTGTATTGTATGTCGCTGACCAGGGAATGAAGCTCCGTATTGCCGTCCATCCAGGTCTTGAGGGACGCCAGGTCGTTGGAGGTGACCTCCCGCATCATGGTGTTGAGGATCTGGGCCATGGCGTTGTTGGAGCGGATGGAGCCCTCGGGCACGGGATCAGCCTGCATGATGGTCTCGGCGGTGCTGGCGAAGGCGGCCAGCATGCCCGCGCTGTTCACCGATTCCTGCTCGATGGTGATGGGGTAGGAGGAGAGGGTGTCCCGCTCCACCTGGGAGATATAGCTTTTGACGCCGTTGGATATGGACAGGATCAGGGCGATGCCTATGATGCCTATGGAGCCCGCGAAGGACACAAGGAGGGTGCGGGTCTTTTTGGTGAGCAGGTTGTTAAGGCTCAGACCCAGTGCCGTGCGCATGGTGAGGGAGGGCTTTTTAAGGCGGCTCTGGTCGCGGTTCGCCACATCGTCCTCCTCGCAGGGGGCGGAGTCGGATATGACACGGCCGTCCAGAAGCCGTATGATCCGGTTGGCGTAGCGGTCGGCCAAATCCGGGTTGTGGGTCACCATCACCACCAGCCGGTCCCGGGCCACTTCGCGCAGAAGATCCATGATCTGCACGCTGGTCTCGCTGTCCAGAGCCCCGGTGGGCTCGTCGGCCAAAAGGATCTCCGGGTCGTTGACCAGGGCCCTGGCGATGGCCACCCGCTGCATCTGGCCGCCGCTCATCTGATTGGGCCGCTTTTTGATCTGATCGCCCAGGCCCACCTTTTCAAGGGCCTCCCGGGCCCGGCGGGTGCGCTCGGACTTGGAGACGCCCGAGAGGGTCAGGGCCAGCTCCACGTTGGAGAGCACGCTCTGGTGGGGGATCAGGTTGTAGCTTTGGAACACGAAGCCCACGGAGCGGTTCCGGTAGGCGTCCCAGTCGGCGTCGGAAAAGTCCCGGGTGGACTTGCCGTTTACCGACATTTCCCCGGAGGTGTAGCGGTCCAGGCCGCCGATGATGTTGAGAAGGGTGGTCTTGCCGCAGCCGGAGGGGCCCAGTATGGCAACGAACTCGTTTTTGCGCAGGGTCAGATCGACCCCGTGCAGGGCCTCCACCTTTTGCGTGCCGGCCTGATATTCCTTGTGGATCCCGGTGAGCTTGAGCATGGAAACAATATCCTTTCGGAGCTGGATTTGAGCAGACGTTTCCCTGGGATGGAGCGATACGATATACAGACCGCATCGTGGATGATTGGAGGACGGATTGCTTCGTCACTTCGTTCCTCGCAATGACAGCGAAGGTATATGTCATTGCGGGGAGGTCTCAGCACCGACGAGGCAATCCGCGCTTTGAATCCATCGTACAGCGGAATCGATCAGATGCAGCAGCGGAAGCCGCCGCACAGGCAGTTGATCAGCATATTGATGGCGCAGCAGGAGGCGATGGGGTTGGCGCATATGGCCGCGCCCATGCCGCCGAAGGGAGTGCCCTGCCGCTCGTACTGGCGGGAGGGGCCCTCCATGCGGGAGAGCAGGTCCTGAAAGTCCATGTTGTCCGGCTCCAGCTGCACCGCGGTGCGGATGTCGGACAGGGCCGCCGCCTGGTTGCCCAGGGCCCGGTGGGTCAGGGCGGAGAGGTAGTACCAGGTGCCGGTGCGGCTTCGCATGCCATCCAGCACGCTCCTGGCCTGGGTGGGCTGGCCGTGGCGCAGAAACTCCCGGGCGGCGGACAGCTCGGGGGATTCCTGCTGCCACTGGGTCTGCCGGTAGGCGTTCTGCCGGGCCCCGCCAAAGCCAAAGAAATCGTCAAAGCCGAACCCGCCGTATGATGAGTATGGGCCGTAGGACTGGTTCCTCTGCTGCTGATATCCGCCGTAGCCCGCGGAGGAGGAGCCGCCGTATCCGGAGGCGGTGGTGCGGCCCCCGTTTTTGCGCATGTCCATGATCTGGGCATAGGCGTCGTTGATCTGGCGCATCTTGGCCTCGGCCTCTTTGCTGCCCTGGTTCCGGTCGGGGTGATACTTCATGGCCAGCTTGCGGTAGGCCGCCTTCACCTCGTCGTCGGCAGCGGAGGGGGATATGCCCAGAGTCACATAGGGATCGTTCATTTTCCATCTTCCTTCTTGGCGCGCTGGCGGCGGGCGTCCGCGTAGCCGCTCCACACGCCGGAATAGAGTATATTGCGGATCAGGGCCGCGTCGGTGAGTATGGGAAGCCGCTCGAAGGCTTCGGCGCAGTCGGCGATGGCCATTTTGAGCACCGCCTGGGCGTAGTCCTCGAAGTCCGGCCTGGACAGGAGGGGCAGAAAGGGATTGTAGGATCCCGTCTTTGCGTCCTTCTCCATGTCGCAGTAGGCGTCCAGGAGGTACACGTACCGGCCCATGGCGTGGCCCATGGGGCTATTACGGGATCAACGTGCTGTTCACCTCCGGCTTCATGATCGACAGCTGGATGAAGCGCCCCGACGACGATATCGATTTCTCCTCCGTCAGGGTCTTTTCCAGGGCGGTGAGCCGCTCTATGGCTCCTTTGGCCGCGTCATACTGCCGGGGGTAGAGGGAGGATACCTTTTGAAACGCTTTTTTCAGGGCCGCCTTTCCCGCCCGGCCGGACAGCTTTTTTTCGTCCGCCACGTCGTCGAGACACTGAAAATAGGCCAGCATCACGTTCATATCCGCGGCGTAGTCCGAAAGGGAATTGGAAAGGGCCAGGTGCTTTTTGACAGGCGACAGGGCGCAGACTTCCCGTACCTCACTGGTCTCCGGCTCGTAGAGGGCGGAGAGGAGGAGGTATAAAAAGGTCATGTCGAAGGTGAGGGAGAGGCGGGAGAGAGACCCGTGGCGAAGGCGCAGGGCCCGGCAAAGGCCGCAGTAAAAGCCCCGGAACCGGGCAAACTCCGCCTCCGGCAGGGAGGATTTGTTGACGGTGACGTAGCCGAACATATCAGTTTTTGGGCGTGAACTGGGCGTCGTCGGCCCCGTCGGTGCCGTCGTCGGAGGGGGCGGAGGGATCGAAGGACACGCCGATGGTGGATATGATGTTTTCAAGGGCGTCCGCCGCGTCGGCGATCTCGTTGAGGTTCTTGCTCTTGAGCGCCTTCTTGGCCCGGTCCAGATAGGGCCTGATCCGCTCCCTGTCCTCCCGGGACAGCTTTTTCTGGGCGGTCTCGGTCTGGTAGATCAGCATCTCGCACTTGTTCTTGGCCTCGGCCTCTCTCTTGCGGGCGGCGTCCTCCTGGGCGTACTGCTCCGCGTCCCGTATGGCCCGCTGGATGTCCTCGTCGGACATGTTGGAGGAGCCGGAAATGGTGATGTTGGCGGCCTTGCCGGTGCCCAGATCCTTGGCGGTGACGTTGACGATGCCGCTGACGTCTATGGCGAAGGTGACCTCGATCTGGGGCTGGCCGCGGAAGCCCCGCTTGATGCCGCTTAAGCGGAACTTGCCCAGGGAGCGGTTCTGGGAGGCCATGGCCCGCTCGCCCTGGAGGACGTTGATCTCCACCGTGGACTGGAAGGGGCTGGCGGTGGTGTAGATCTGGCTCAGCTCCGCGGGTATGGTGGTATTGCGGTCTATGATCTTGGAGAATATGTTGCCCATGGTCTCCACGCCCAAAGACAGGGGCGTCACGTCCAGAAGGAGGATGCTGTTCACCTGGCCGCCCATGACGCCGCCCTGTATGGCCGCGCCCAGGGCCACGCACTCGTCGGGATTGATGCCCTTGAAGGGCTCCTTGCCGGTGAACCGGCGCACGGCCTCCTGCACCGCCGGTATGCGGGTGGAGCCGCCCACCAGCAGCACCTTGGACAGCTGGCCCGAGGAGAGGCCCGCGTCGCTCATGGCCTGGCGCACGGGGCCCATGGTAGCCTCCACCAGATGCCTTGTCATCTCGTCGAACTGGGCCCGGGTGACGGTGATCTCCATATGCCTGGGGCCGGTGCGGTCCGCGGTGAGGAAGGGGAGGGAGACGGTGGTCTGGGTCAGGCCGGAGAGCTCGATCTTGGCCTTTTCGGCGGCCTCCCGGACCCTCTGCATGGCCACGGATTCCCTTGTCAGGTCGATCTTGGTCTCGTTTTTGAACTGACGCACCAGGTGATCCACCAGACACTGGTCGAAGTCGTCGCCGCCCAGCCGGTTATTGCCGGCGGTGGAGAGGACCTCTATGACCTCTTTGTTGATCTCCAGGATCGATACGTCGAAGGTGCCCCCGCCCAGGTCGTAGACCATGATCTTCTGGGGCTCCTGCTTGTCGATGCCGTAGGCCAGGGCCGCGGCGGTGGGCTCGTTGATGATGCGCTCCACGTTCAGCCCGGCGATGCGGCCGGCGTCCTTGGTGGCCTGCCGCTGGGCGTCGGTAAAGTAGGCGGGCACGGTGATCACCGCGTCGGTGACCTTTTCGCCCAGATAGCTCTCCGCGTCGGATTTGAGCTTTTGAAGGATCATGGCGGAGATCTCCTGGGGGGTATAGGATTTGTTGTCGATTTTGACCCGATAGTCAGAGCCCATTTCCCGCTTGATGGAGGAAACGGTGCGCTCGTGATTGGTGACCGCCTGCCGCTTGGCCGCCTGGCCCACCAGCCGCTCGCCGCTCTGGGTAAAGGCCACTACGCTGGGGGTGGTGCGGCTGCCGTCGCTGGATACGATGACGGTGGGCTCGCCGCCCTCCATCACCGCCACGCAGGAATTGGTGGTGCCCAGGTCGATGCCGATCATTCTGCCCATGGATTGAGCCTCCTTATATGGCGCGTCCCCGGGGAGCGCCCGGGGAGAAACACTCTTTGCTGTATGGAGGTATTGTACCACCCCAATTTCAACTGAATATAAACTTCGGGGGAATATGCGTTAAAAGGAAATGGCGTTTGGGTGTAGGAAAGGTGCAGGAAGGTCAAAGTCCCAGTATGCGGGAGATGGGGGCGTGCAAAAGCTCGTCCTTTCTGTGCACCCAGTCCACAGACGAATATACGCCCCGATACATGCCCTCTCCGGTGGGCATGAGGCCGTAGTCGGTGATTGCCTTGCCCTTTGCCGGGCGGAGGATGGTGAGACGCTGATAACACCGGTTGCCCAGGAACAGGGCGAACACGCCCCTTTCCGGATCCACGGATAGGTGGTTGCCGGTAAAGCCGCCTATGCCGAAGGCGGATGCGCCCATGTAGGGCGGGATCTCGCTGTCGTACTGGTTCGGGTGCTTGACGTAGCACAAATAACCCAGGTACTGCCGGTATCCGCCGCCGGGCAAGGGCATGCCGGTGCGGTTCACAGAGGCCGCTTTGAGCGACGCGGGGGAGAGGAGGCGGCCGGAGAGGAGCCCCCGGCAGAAGGCGATCATGTCACTCTCTGTGGAGAACAGGCCCGCGTGACCGCAGAGATCGTCGCCGAAGGGGGAGAGAAGGGCGGCCTTGGGGTCGTGGGGCGTGCCCGGGGCGGGACCGCTTCGCCGGGTGAACTGGCCGTTTTCCAGGCGGCACTCGCCGGAGTAGTCG
>CADAGW010000236.1 GCA_902787475.1 uncultured Eubacteriales bacterium | reverse complement strand
CCTTTGCGACGGGAACGGACGGCAGGTGTCCTTTTCCATCTCGGAGGAGCTTTTGCGCGTGGCCATAAAACGGCGGCCCATCCACCCGCCAGAGGTGTGGCTGACGCCCCACAGCCTGGAGGAGCGGGTCTTATCCCGCCGCCGGTTCGACGCGGCCTACGACCCGTATCTCTTCGCCATGGACATGGAGCCCCTGCTCCTTGAGGCCGGGGTGACCCTTCGCTACGGCACCTGCGCGGTGGCCGCCCATACCCGCGGCGGCGAGATCGACATCGTGGCGGTGGAGAGCAAGTCGGGCCGGGAGGCCGTCCGGGTTGGCGCGGCGGTGGACGCCACCGGGGACGCGGACCTGTGCCGTTTGGCGGGGGCCGAGACCCGGACCTACAGCCGGGGGAACCTGCTGGCCGGGTGGTACTATTCCGCCTCTCCCTACACCCTCAGGGGCGTGGGCTGGGCGGAGAAGCCGGAGGACTGGAAGACCGGGGAGGAAGCGCCGCCCCTGGAAGAGAGGCGGTTTTCGGGCCTGGACGCGGGGGAGATCACCGATATGATGATCCTGTCCCACAAGCACACCCTTGCCCATTTTGAGGCCCTGCGGGAGAAGGATCCGGACGCCACCGTGGCCTCCATTTCCTCCATACCCCAGCTGCGCATGACCCGCCGCCTGCACGGACTGGTCACGCCGGATCACGACGCGCCGTATACCGAATATCCCGACTGCGTGGGCATCGTGGGGGACTGGCGGCGGAGCGGCGCCTATCAGATCCCCCTGGGCATGCTGCGCGGCCGGGACATTGGCAATCTCTTTGCCGCCGGGCGGTGCGTGTCGGCGCAGGACGGGCTGTGGGACGCGGTCAGGGTCATTCCCGCCTGCGCGGTCACCGGGGAGGCGGCGGGTCTGGCGGCGGCTCTGTATCGGGGCGGGCTGGACGCGGCCCAGGTGCGGGAGGCGCTGTTGGCCCGGGGCGCGCTGTTGTCCTTTTAGGGAACGAATTTGCGGGAATTTGCCCAAAGGGCTTGCCTTTTCCCCGAAAATCCGGTATACTATGTATACGTTCATATCGGGAGAAGAGTCAAATGATAGGTTATTATAATTACTCTGTGGTTTTGACATATGTCAGTCTGGTCAGCGCGGTGTGGGGCATGACGCTGGCCATGGGCGGGCACGTGCGCCTGGCGGTGATGTGCCTGATGATCAGCGGCCTGTGCGACTGCTTCGACGGCAGCGTGGCCCGCAAGTGTAAGCGCTCTGACTCGGAAAAGCATTTCGGCGTCCAGATCGACTCTTTGTGCGACCTGGTGGCCTTCGGCGTGTTCCCGGCCATGATCGGCTACGCCGTGGGCATGCGCTCCTGGTACTGGACGGCGGCGCTGGCCTTCTTCGTGCTCTCCGCGGTGATCCGCCTGGGGTATTTTAACGTTCAGGAGATCGAACGGGCCCAGAACGGCGGCGGGCACCGGGTGGACTATCAGGGTCTGCCCGTCACCTCCATCGCCCTGATCGCGCCGGTGCTTCTTTTGATCGACACCCTCTTTGCCCCCAGTCGGGCCCTGGTCTATCCCTTCGGCATCCTGGTGGTGGGCATACTCTATATCCTCAAGATCCGCATCAAAAAGCCCTACAACATGGCCCTGGTGGGCCTGGCGGCGGTGGGCGCGGTGATCTTCCTGCTGGTGCTGTTCGCGGGCGGGCGCATGGACGCCCTGTTCGCCTGACAAAAATCGACATGGTACGGGAGGAAAACACATGAAGCGGGAACCCTTTGTGCTCAAACTCAAGCCCGGCATGAAGGCGGAATATAAGCGCCGCCACGACGAGATCTGGCCGGAGATGCTCACGGTGCTGGAGCATCAGGGCTCGTCCAACTACTCCATTTGGGCCATAGACGACTTCCTGTTTGGATACCGGGAGATCGTGCATGAGCCCTGCCTGACCAAAGAGGACATGGACACCATTGCCCGCTGGAACGAGTATATGAAGGACTGCTACGAGCCCTTCGCGGACGCGAATGATATGCAGCTGATGTATTCAGACATCGGCATCGTGAGGGAGGATAAGTCCCTCATACGCCACCGGGTGTTCTGCACGCATCTTAAGCCCGGCTGCGCCGCGGAGTACAAGCGCCGCCACGACGAGCTGGCCGCCTCCCGGGGCGGTGTGGTCAGCGAGGGCCCGGAGAGCAATTTCACCATCTGGCGGGCCAAGGACTATATATTCGGCTACTGCGAGCTGGTCAAGTCCTTCGACCACGAGGAGACGGCCGAGGAGCACGCCGCCACCGTGGCCTGGGAGACGAGGGGCCTGGAGATCATGGACTGGGTCACCGACGACGTGGACTGGCTCACCGGCGAAAAGCACGTGCACCCGGAACTGATGTTCACCTTCCATTGATTGCCTGTATCGAGCGGCCCGGCAGAGATGCTGGGCCGTGTTTGCGTAAGGAGGGGATGGGCAGTGATCTCCCGTATCGAACGGGACGGGGACCGGTTTGATCTGTCTGTGAACGGGGAAAGGGTGCCCCTGTATGGATATATGACCTATCTTCCGGGCCGGGGGAAATACGAGGATTTCGCCCGAGCGGGGGTGAGGCTCATGTTCGTGCCCATATACATGGGGGACAGAGGCATCAACCAGAACACCGCCACCCGGCCCATGCAGAAGGGATTCTGGACGGGGGAGGGGCGGTATGACTTTACCCCGGTGGAGGAGGCCTTCCGCCTGGCCTCCGCAGGCGGGGCGTATCTGGTGCCCCGGATCATGACCGAGCCCCCGTCCTGGTGGGACAGGGCCCACCCGGAGGAGCTGTGCCGCTCCTTTCAGGGGGAGCCCACCCACGCCTCCTTCTCCTCCAGGAGGAGGCTTATGGACGTGACGGCGGCCCTTCAGGCCTTCTGGGACTGGTGCGGTGAGGCTGGCTGGCGGGAGAGGATCGCCGCCTGGCACCTTGCCGGGGGCAACACGGAGGAATTTTTGCGGCCCACGCCCCATCCAGGCTTCCTGGCGGACTATTCCCGACCAGCGGTGGAGGCCTGGCACGCCTTTATCGGGCAGAACATCGACCCGCCTGGCCCCCTGGCGCGGCGGCTCGCCGGAGAAAACGGCCTGCGGGATCCGGAAAAGGACAGCCTGGCCATAGCATATGAGCGGTTTTTGAGCGAGAGCGTGGCCGGGGCCGTGGCGGAGCTGTGCCGGGAGGGCAAGCGGATCACCGGCGGCGCCATCCCCATGGGGGCGTTTTACGGGTATCTGGTCAACGTCACCGACCCGGAGATCGGCCACGGAGCCATCGGGACGGTGCTTGCCAGTCCCTATGTGGACTTTCTGGCCAGCCCCTTCAGCTATTACCGCCAGCGGAGCAGCGGTGTGGACTGGCCCATACCCGGCCCCGTGGCCTCGGCCCGGCTCCACAATAAGCCCTGGCTCATCGAATCCGACGTGCGCACCTGCCTGACCGGGAGCCTGAAGGACGCCTGCCCCCAGGCCGCGCCGAAGGTCAACCATCTCTACGAGGGCGGTGTGTGGCAGGGACCGGACACGGTGAAGGGGTCGCTGAGCCTCATGAAAAAGGCCCTGGGCAGCGCCCTGTGCGCCGGGACGGGGGCCTGGTGGTTCGACATGTGGGGCGGCTGGTACGACCGGAGCGAATTTATGGCCTTCCACAGGCGGGCGGCGGAGCTGTTCGCCGCGCCCCGGAGCGGGAAAGGGGCGGACGTGGCGGTGATGCTCAGCGAGGAGCTGATCTACCGGAACACCGGCTCCTTCGCCGCCAGGGCCCATCAGGATCTGCTGGCCCATATGGCTATGACCGGCGCGGCGTATGACGTGTACGCCATGAGCGATCTGAACAACATCGACTGGACGCAATACCGGGCGGCTGTATTCCCCGGATGTGAAACCGCGCCGGAGTGCCCCTGCCCGGTGCGCATCGTCACGGGCTGCGCGGGCGAGGGCAGGCCGGTGCCCGGGGGCACGGCGGAGGCGGAAAAGGCGATCATTTGCCTTGCGGATCCCGCGCCGGAGCCGGACATCCTGCGGGAGGCGCTGATGTGCGCCGGGGCCCATATATACAGCTTCACGGGAGACGTGTGCTGTGCCGGGCGGGGG
>CADAGW010000235.1 GCA_902787475.1 uncultured Eubacteriales bacterium | reverse complement strand
GCCGCCCAGTGGGCGAAATGCGGCGGAGTAAGCCCAATGAGCAAGGGAGCTTTTGGATATACGGATTCCAAAAGCGACCATTGCGAATTGAGGGTGAATTGTGCCGGAGAGAGCCCAATGAGCAAAGGAGCTTTTGATTATACGCATTTCAAAAGCGACTATTGCGAATTGAGGATCGAGGAGCCTTCAGCGCCTCCCACGCCTCCCTTCGTTACTCTTCTGCCAATATCCTGCCCAGCGCTTCTTCTTTGGACAGCTTGTCGAGCTTGCTGGCCTTGCCGTCAGTGCGGCATATGGCGGCGAATTCGCAGAACTTGCAGGAGGAATCCTCCCCCAGGCGCACGGGCGCCACATTCGCCTCGCCCTGGCGCATGCGGTCCACCAGCTGCCCGGCCTTCCGCAGGGCGAAGTGGGACAGGGCCGAAAGCTGATCCCCCGGCAGGGCAAGGGGCCCCTTCTTGTAGGGCTCGTTATCCTTGGTGAGGGTGATGCCCAATACCTCATTGACGTTGGGCGAGCTGGCGGAGAGCACTTTGGGATCTCTGTTGGTGACGCCCTTTAAGGCCATCTCCCTGCGCCGGGCCGCGGTCACGGAGGCCGGGTCCATGGCCCCCGATTCGATCTTGGGCAGTATGAAGGCCGCCGGCAGATAATACGCCCCCGCGGGCATGGCGTTTTCCCGGGCGCAGGCCGCCGCAAGATACACCGGCAGCTGGAGCTGGAGCCCATAGTAGAGCTTCGCCAGGTCAATCGAAATGCTCTTTGAGGACTTGTAGTCCACCACTCTGACGTAGGCATCCCTTCCGTCCCGCCATATGTCCATCCGGTCGATCCGCCCGCTCATCACGATATTGCCCTCATTGGTGTGGGCGAATACCAGGGGCGACAGGGGCCCAAAGTCCAGCTCCGTGGCCTCCACGTGAAAGGCGCTTCCCATCAGCTGATACACCGCCGCGTCCGCCGCGCAGCCGGCCCGGCGCATGAGCCCCGCCACAAGACCGGGACTCAATGGATCGGAGATCATCCTTTCGCCCTCCTCCGTGCGGCACAGCTCCTCCACGATGGCGCCGGCCCGCCGGGCCGCCTCCTCCGGGCTGTCGGGCGGATCCCGCAGTATGGCCTCCATGGCCTTGTGCACCAGGGTGCCCCGGTCCCGGCTCTCGTACTCGAAGGGCCGCATGATCCAGGGCTTGAGGCCGTACTGCACGAAATAATGAAACGGACAGGCCGCGAAGGTCTCAAGCCGGTATACGTTTACGCTCACAGGCCCGCCGTACAGCTTCCGGGCCAGGGTGGGCTCCAGGCTCTGGTCGCTGGGCTCCGGCGGGGTGGGGCAGAAGGCCTGGGCCTCGGCGTAGGCCGCCCGGGCGATCCGTTCCTCGGCCATGGCCCCGTCCTTTTTCGCCCCGGCGCACAGCACGCTGGCCGCCTCCGCCGAGGCGTACAGGACCCGTAGGGCCTCCTCCGGATCGCCGTCCGCCAGATCCGGGAAGATCCGCTTGGCCCACCGCACAGGGTAGCCGTAGGACGACCGGTCGCCGGAGGGCCCCAGGGGATAGGTGATGGTCAGCTTTTCCCGGGCCAGGGACACCGCGTTTTTGTAATCCAGGGCCCGGAGCCGGAGCCGCCCGTCCCCGTCCGGCGGGAACCACGCCCCGCTCACGTCCGACAGCGCCTGCCTCTCCCCGTCGTCAAAGAGGCCCTCGTCCCGTATGGGCTGGGCGTCAGACGCGCCGATGAGCACGATGCCCTTAAAGGGCCGGGAGCGGACGCGGCTGATGGACGCCGCGCATACGGAATCGGTGGACTGGGGCAGGGGGGAGATCTCCGACGCCTCAAGCCCCGCCTGCAAAAGCCGCTCTACGTCCTCCGCCTTCATCTTCTGCTCGCCCAGCAGCTCGCAGATCTGGTCGAATTCGCCCACGATCCGGTTCCACACCTGGGCGCTCTCCGACGCCTCCACCATCATGCCCTGGTCGAAAAGCGCCTTGGTCCGTGCCTCCAGCTTGGTCTTGACGCCCGTCTCCTCTGCCAGGCTCCACAGGGCTTCCAATATCTGCCGGGCGGTCTTCGCCCCCTTCAGACGGCCCTTCAACGCCAAAAACGGCGCGGTGAACCGCTCCCTGAGGGGCTCCGCCTCTTGGATCCTGTCCGCCTTGCCCCGGGCGAAGGGCTTTCTCCACAAGCTCCCCCGGATGCCGAATTCATATATATAGTTGGAAAGAACGTCACATTCCCCGTCGCTTAGATCCGTATATCCGGTCCTCAGGATCAGCCGGCACACGTCTCCCGGGAAATCCAGCCGCACCAGCCGCAGGGCCATCAACAGATACTGGGCCGCGGGGTGGGACAGGGCGCACCTCTGCTCCTCCGCGAACAGGGGTACGTGGTACAGCTCCGCCGCCCGGTTCAGCCGGTCCGCGTATTCCGCCATGTTGTCGCAGAGTATGGCGCAGTCCCGGTACCGCCAGCCGTTTTGCCGTACCCACTCCCGCACCCGGCCCACCGCGAAGTCCGCCTCCTCCTCGGTGGACTTGAGGGCGAACACAGACACCTGCCTGGGCGCTCCCTCCCACCGCCGGGCGGGATAGGCACCCATCTCCCGGGCGAAGAAGCCGGTCTCGGTCAGCCCTCCAGACGAGCCGTATTGGACGGCCCCGGTCAGGCCAAGGGACGGGCCGTCCTGGGCGCCGGGTCGGATGGCTCCGGACAGACCCGGGAGCCCGCCATTTTGGAGGTCATTTTTGGGGCCATTTTGGGACGTTTTTGGGGCCGTTTCGGTACCGTTTCGGGCCGGTTTCGGGGCGTTTTCGGGCCCATTTTGGGTCATTTTGGGGCCATTTTGGGCCGTTTTAGAACAGACTTCGGTCTGTATTTGTCCTCTGACCGCTCCGCCGGCCCCTGAACCGTTCTCCTCCGGGTCGGGGAGGGAGACGAGGGTCATACCGCCGCCGAAGCGCTGGGAGAGAAGCTGGATGCTCCGCTCCACCGGCTCCCAGCATCCCTTGTCCCGGCCCCGGGAGCAGGGGATCAGGAGGGTGGTCTCACGGCACACGCCGTTTAAGGCGGAGAGGATGTCCGCCAGGGCCGGGGACACCAGCTCGAAGCCCCGGGCCCATATGCTGGCGTTTTCCAGAAAATCCGCCTGGGGCAGACGCTCCAGGGCCCTCTGCCGCTCGTCCTCCCCGTCCAGGAACCGGCCGGAGAGGGCCTTTTCATATTCCTCCCACACGCAGGCGGTGTCCCTGAGCTTGTCGGACAGGCCGCTCTGGCCGATCTCCTCCGCCGCCCGGCGCAGGGATTCCGCGGTGAGGCCGGTCTGCTTGCAGCGGGCGATCTCGGCGGCCATGCGCTGTACGAACCCCGGGCGGCGCTGGGCGTTTTGGTAGCGGGTCAGGGGCAGGCCGTCCATGAGGGCGGATAAAAGGGTCACCCGGCCCCTTTCGTCCACCCGGGTCTGGGCGGGGCGGCCCACCGCCTCGAAGGTGCGGGAAAACAGCCGGGCGGGGGAGAGCACCTGAAAATCGAAGCTGCCCGGCAGGCGGAGGGCGCTCATGGCCTCCATTTCCGCCTCCAGGGTGTACTGCTCCGGTACCAGCAGATAGGCCCGGCGGCCCATTTGCAGGGCCCCGGCCATCTCCCGGTACATGATCGGCCGAAGGGCCGCGTCCCGGCCTGTGTATACGCGCATATGGCGACCTCCTGAAGGAAAGATGGGAAAACGAATATGGAAGGGGTGAAAGCGGATCAGGCCCGCAGGGACGCCGACTTGTCGTCCACGGCTTCCATGAAAAGGCGTTGAGGGTCTGCTGGCGGGTCATGGCGTATACCGCGGCCCGCCGTCGGCTTTGTGCGCCCCACTGGCGGGTGCCTTCGTGCGCCCCCTGGCGGGTGCCGACCTTCGCCCCCGCAATGGCGCGGAGGACTGTGAGAATACGGGAGCGTGTTTGGAAAGCGAAAAAAAGTCTGCCCAAAAGAGTATACCACAGAAACGAAAGGAACGCAACTGAGAACAGCCGCAAAAAGCCGCCCGGCCGGAGGGCGGGGCGGTTTGGATGGGGGAAGGGGATCGGTCCCGCTCCTCGTATACCCGGAAGGTCTTGCCGCAGACGCGGCA
>CADAGW010000234.1 GCA_902787475.1 uncultured Eubacteriales bacterium | reverse complement strand
GGCACCGCGTCCCAGGTGCGGGTGGGATCGGGATAGGCGTTGAAGCATACCAGCTCGCCCGCGGTGTAGTCGCACAGGGGCGTGGGCGGGGCCACGGTCTGGTAAAAGTCCGCCATCAGCACGTCCTCGCCCTCTATGGACACCGTTTTGGCTGTGCCGGGGGTGAAGCACCCGTAGGAATTGAAGGCGATGAGGGAGTCAGGGTTGCCCGCCCGGGCGGCGGAGTGGAGAAGGCCCAGCTTGTCAAGGTCGTAGCCAATGGCCTGATAGGCCCCGTCGATCCACCAGCCGGAGACCTTATCGCCGTAGCGGAGGGAGTATTCGCGCAGGGGCCGGGACCATTCCTCTACCAAAGAGCGGGGGATGTTTTCGCCCGTCCAGCCGAAGCGGGCGCGAAGGGCGTCGTCCGGCTCCCGGGGCATGCCGTCGCCGGTGTAGTAGAGGAAGAGCGCGATGCCTTTTTTGCTCAGGGCGGAGGATAGGTCATGTACCAGGTCCCGCTTGGCGCAGCCGTCCCTGACCCCGGTCAGCTCCTCAAAGGCCCGGTTGGGGGCGATGAAGTGCCGGGTGCCCTGCTGCATGGTGATGCCCAGATACCCCGCGCCCAGATCGGAGAGCTGGCTGGCCAGCTTGTCGCAGTCCAGCTCCTCCACGCACTGATCCCAGGGAGTGGTTTCTCCCCGGGTGTTGTTGGGCTGGCTGCCGTTCTGGAGGGAATCCAGGTAGTGGCAGAACACGCCCCACTTTTTCGCCCGAAACTGCTCCTTGTTCATAGGCTGCCTCCTTGTGAATGCGATCTGTCTCAATATCAAAGGGGACGGATTGCTTCGTCGCTTCGCTCCCCGCAACGACAGGGGGATCACGTGTCATTGTGAGAAGGTCTGAAAGGCCGACGAAGCAATCACGGGTCGATCCTGGCGACGACGGTTTGAAGCCGCCCGCCGTGGCCGGCGAGGATGTCCTCTTCGGTGAAGCGGGCCATGAGGATCTCCCGTGCGCCGTAGCGCTCCCGGTCGTAGACGGCATATATGGCGCCATCCGGGGACACGCAGGCGTCGGGGTAGGACACGTCGTGCCGCCCGTCCAGGAGCAGACCCTCCCTCCACGTGTTGCCGTCGTCCTCGGAGAGAAGGGCGGTGAGGTGGCTTCTGCCGGTGAAGCGCAGGTGGTTGATGAGCAGGAGCCGCCCGGAGGGGAGGCGGCGGATGTGGAAGCGGCTGTTGGGGCCGCCCCATCCGGTATCGGCGCCCGCCGACCAGGTGTGCCCGCCGTCGTGGGACAGGCTTTCTCCGATGCCCAATTGGGTCCGGACCAGCATGCGGAGGGCGCCGTCCCGCTTTTCGTAGATCATGTGCTCGTCGTACCAGCGGCCCGGCACGTCCGCGCCGCCCAGGCGGGTGAAGGTGGCGCCTTCGTCCCGGCTTTCGTAGACGAAGGCCAGCCGGGGCGGGGGAGTGAGGGAGGAAGCGCCGCCTTTGATCTGGGGGATGTCGGTCCGCCAGACGGCGATGGGCAGAAGCCAGCGGCCGTCCGAGGCGACGATGGGCTTGTTGAGCATCACGTCCTGGCCCACGTATACAGGGTCGTGCCAGGAAAGGGTATTCGCGTCCGGGTCGTCGCAGCGGCTGGCGAACACGGCGTGATCTGGCTGGCGGGAGTAGAAGAACCACAGCCGGCCCCGGGGGTCGATCCACAGGCACTCGTCGTAGGCCCTTAGGTCCGTGCCGAACCAGGCGGCGGCCACGGGAGGAGACCAGGTCTCGCCGTCGTCGTCGGAGAGGATCAGGGGCACGTAGTTGCCCATCTGCTCCGTGTCGCCGCCGGTGTAGAAGGACACGAAAAGGCGGCCCCGGGCGGTGCGCTCCACGGCGGGGATGCCCAGCCAGCGGAGGTTGCCGTCCATGAGGGAATGGATTTCCTGAGTATCGGTGATGAGCATAGGGCCGCCTCCTTAGCCCCAGTACACAGACAGGGCGGGGATGATCTGCTTTTTGCGGGAGAGGATGCCGGGCAGGAACACGTGGGCTCCGTCGGGGCGGACGTTGAAGGCCTGGGCGATGACCTCGCCGCTGCCCAGGAACAAAAGGTGGGAGCCTTCCTGGAGCATGTCGGTGATCATGAACAGGAGCATGTCGTACTGCTTTTCCGCCATTCGCTTTTCCATGGCGGAGAGGAATTCGTCCCGGCGGCGGAGCACCCGGTCGGAGTCCAGGGTCACCACCTGGCCCACGCCCATGGTGTGGCCGGAGAGCATGAATTCCTTATAGTCCTGGAAGAGGATGTCCTGGGCGCTCTTTTTGTCGGAGGTGGAGGCGGAGAAGATCATCTGGCCCAGCTCGTCTATGGACTCGTGGGCGATCATGGCCATGCGCCCGGCGGTCTGTATGTCCCGGGGGGTGCAGGTGGGGGATTTGAACATGAGGGTGTCGGAGAGTATGGCGCAGGTGAGAAGGCCCGCCATGTGCATGGAGGGCATCAGACCCCGCTCCATGAACATGCCCGCCACGATGGTGGCGGTGCTGCCCACCGGCTCGTTGCGCATGTATATAGGCCCGGCGGTCTGCACGTCCGCCAGCCGGTGGTGGTCTATGATCTCCAGTATCTCCGCCTGCTCCAGGCCCGGCACGGACTGGGAGATCTCGTTGTGGTCCACCAGCACCACCCGCTTGCGGCGGGGCTTGAGGAGGTGGATGCGGCCAAGGGTGCCCAGCACCTTGCCCTCGTCATCCACCACGGGGAAGGCCTGGTGCTTGTTGTCCCGGGCGGTCTCCCGCACGTCGTCCACGAAGTCGTTGAGGTGGGCGGGACACAGGCTGGTGGTGCGGCAGACCCGGTCCACGGGGATGGATTGGAAGATCATGCGGGCCGCCCGGTAGGGTTCGTGGGGCGTGGAGATGACCAGGCTGTGGCAGGGGATCTCCTTGGCCGCCTCGGGAAGGGCGGACTGGCACAGCACGATGCAGGCCACACGGGCCCGGAGGGCGTCCAGGATCACGCCGGGCTGATGGCCGCAGAGAAGCACCGTGTCCGGGGCCAGGGGGATGGCCTCTTCTCCGTTGGCGGGCAGGGCCATGGCCACCCTGCCGGAGATGGCGGTGGTGGGGGTGTCGGAGTCCAGGAGAATGGCCCCCTCCAGCGCCGAGACCAGGTTGAACACCGGTATGTTTTCGATCTCCGGGTGGAGCACGGAGCGCATGTCGTGGGCGGCGATGGTGTTGGTGGACAGCATGCCGAAGAGGGTGCCGTCGTCCTCGATCACCGGCAGGGACGTGAGGCCGTCGTATTGGTGCAAAAGCTGCCAGGCCCGGTCCACCGTCACCGCCCGGTTTACCGCCGGGGGCGTGTCGTAGGCCAGATCCCGTACCTGATTGCGCACGGTGTGGATGAGCATGGGCGCTTCAAAGCCGAACCGGTCCAGCACCTGCTGGGTCTCGTCGCTGATGCGGCCCAGCCGGGCGGCCACATATTCCCCGTCGCCCAGGGCGTTGCGGAGCTGGGCGTAGGCCATGGCCGATACGATGGAATCCGTGTCGGGATTTTTGTGCCCGGTGACGTAGATGGGATCCATAGTTGCGCCTCCGATCTGTGTGTCCAGTGGCGTGGGAGGGAAATGCCTCCCGGCTCATTATACCAATTTTTGGGCTGATTGTAAATGCCCGGTATGGGAAAAGAAACGCATAAAAAGGGCGGCCGGATCACAATGATACCGGCCGCCTTTGAGCGAGGTTCAGGCGAAATCCCTGAGCTTTTGGATGATGGAGTCGTTGGGGATGTTCTTTTCGGGGGCCTCCAGCTCGTAGTCCTTGGCGAACTGCTCGATGGCCTTCATGGTCTTGTCGTTGTAGACGCCGTTGACGGGGCCGGTGTAGTAGTTTTCGTCAGAGAGCACCTGCTGGATCCAGGTCACGGCGTCCTTGTGGGTGAATTCCTCTGTCTGGATGCCCGCCTCGTTCATCAGCTTGGTCAGCTCGTCCCGCTCCTCGGCGGTGAGGACGGTCTGGGTGTCGGGATCGGGCGCGGCCTTGGCCAGGGGATTGTCGGCGGCCTTGGCCAGGGGATTGTCGGCGGGGGGATTGGGATTGACGATGGCGGCGGAGGAGAAGAGCACCTGCTGGATGGACTCGGTGGCCACGCCGCCGGGCACGGGCTGGCCGTTCACGGTGGCGAATAGGTCGATGGCGGCCACGGTCTTGTCGCCGTACTTGGTGCCCAGCTTGTCGCCGTTGAAGTAGCCCATGTTGATGAGCCGGTCCACCAGGTTCCACACCCGCTGGCTCACGTCGCCCTTCTTGAGGGTCACGTACTGGCCGGCGGCGGGCATGGAGGAGTCGAACAGGCTCGACTGGAAGGAGGCGGAGGCGCTGCCGTCGTCGGTGAGGCCCAGCTTGCGCTGAGCGAACTTGACGGCCTGGGCGGTGGCGTCGTCGTAGGTGCCGCTGACGGAGCCCTCGAAGTAGCCCAGGTTGGCCAGCCTCTGCTGGAGGTTGGTCACGGCGCTGCCGGAGCTGCCGATCTGCAGATTGGAGTAGCCACTTCCGCCGCCGCCGGAGCCGCCGGAGCCGCCCTTGGCCAGGGGATTGTCGGCGGGGGGATTGGGATTGACGATGGCGGCGGAGGAGAAGAGCACCTGCTGGATGGACTCGGTGGCCACGCCGCCGGGCA
>CADAGW010000233.1 GCA_902787475.1 uncultured Eubacteriales bacterium | reverse complement strand
ATGCAGGGCTTCCGCTACGACGTGAAGTATCAGCGGGAGACCCGGGACAAGGGGTATTTCGGGGAGGCTCAGTTTTTGACCGCCCAGAGCTACGCCCTGTACCACGCCATATCCTCCTCCGAAAAGACCCAGCACCCCTCCTACCGGGGGAAGGTGCAGCCGGTGGAGATCAGCATACGGGACATGGGCGCGAAAAAGGTGTACATCATGCTGGGCATGAACGACATCTTTTTGATGGGCGTGATGAAGTCGCTGACCAATTACGAGACGCTGATCGGCCGCATACGGGAGAAGGCCCCGGACGTGGAGATCTATATCCTCTCGGTCATCCCCTGCACCCGCAACGCCATCAAGAAGAACAGCAAGATGGACATCGGGGCCTACACCTTCTTTAACCAGAGGCTCCCCCAGTTCGCCCAGGAGCACGAGTGCTATTTTGTGGACGTGTCGAAGAAGTATCTGGACGAGGACGGGTATTTGAAGAGCGAGTATTCCAGCGACGACTACGTGCATATACAGTCCGGGTGCTTCGACTTTTGGGCCGAGGCCCTGAAGACCCACACCGCCGTGCCCCACTAATCCCCCGGGAGGACAGACATGGTCTTTTCCAGTCTCACGTTTCTGTATTTGTTTTTCCCCATCACGCTGACGGTTTACGCCATATGCCCAAGGAGATATAGAAATGCCTGGCTCCTGGTCGCCAGCCTGTTTTTCTACGGGTGGGGGGAGCCGAAGTTCCTGCTCCTTATGGTGTTTTCCATACTGGTCAACTACGTCCACGGACTTCTGCTTGGCAGAAGCCCGGCCCGAAGCAAAAAGAGCCGGTATCTGGTGGCCTCGGACGTGGTGATCAACCTGGCGCTATTGGGATATTTCAAGTACGCCGGGCTCATATCCGACGCCATACGGCTGATCCCCGCATTCGGCGGGATGCCGGAGGTGAAGGTGCCCCTGCCCATCGGCATATCCTTTTACACCTTCCAGACCATGAGCTACGTGATCGACGTGTACCGGGGCGACGCGCCGGTGCAGAAGAACCTGGTGTCCTTCGCTGCGTACGTGACCCTGTTCCCCCAGCTGATCGCCGGGCCCATCGTAAGATATGTGGACATCGACCGGCAGCTGAACGAAGAGCGGCGCATCGACGTGGATCAGGTGGCCCGGGGGATGCGGCAGTTTTTGTGCGGACTGGCGAAAAAGGTGCTCCTGGCCAACCGGTGCGGGGCCCTGTGGACGGCCCTGCAGGGGACTCAAATGGGCCTGGTCGGGTCCTGGGCGGGGATCATCGCCTATACCCTTCAGATCTATTTCGACTTTTCCGGGTATTCGGACATGGCGCTGGGCCTGGGGCGGATGTTCGGATTCGACTTCAAAATCAATTTCAATTACCCCTATATCTCCCGGTCCAATACGGAATTCTGGCGCAGGTGGCACATATCCCTGGGCACCTGGTTCAGGGAGTACGTGTACATTCCCCTGGGGGGCAACCGGAAGGGGAAGGCAAGGATGCTGGTCAATACCTGCGCGGTGTGGCTGCTTACCGGCCTGTGGCACGGGGCCAGCGTGAACTTTATACTCTGGGGCGCGTATTTCGCGGTGCTGTTGATCGTGGAAAAGACGTTTTTGCTCAAATGGCTCGAAAGGACGCCCAAGGCCGTACAGCACCTGTACGCCATACTTTGCTTTGTTCTTGGATGGGTCATATTCTATTTTGACGACATGGGACAGATGGGGGCCTTCTTCCGGGCCCTGTTTACCCTGAAGGACGGGTGGCTGGGCCACGACGCGGGGGTATTGTGCCTTCGGTACCTGCCGGTGCTCCTGGCCGGGGCTGCGGCCAGCCTGCCTCTGGGGCACAGGGTGTATGAATGGGTGACCCGGCAAAGATGGGGATATGCCGCGGTGACGGCGGGGTGCGTGGCGCTGCTGGCGCTGCTCACTGCCCTTCTCATCAGTCAGAGCTACAATCCGTTTTTGTATTTCCGGTTTTAAGGAGGAAGCGATGAAAAAGTCCAGCGTGGTACTGGTGGCGTGCTTCTTCCTGTGGACGGCCTTTGCCGCCCTGTGGGTGATCTGCGCCAGGGACCGGGTGTATTCGGAGAACGAGAAGCGGTATCTGTCCACCGCGCCTCAGGTGAGCTGGGACAGCGTGATGAGCGGGAAGTTTTCCGGGGACGTGGAGGATTGGCTGAACGACCAGTTCCCGGCCCGGGAGACCTGGGCGGGCATCAACGCCAGATTTGAGCAGGCGACGGGATTAAACGGAAACAGCGGCGTGTATCTGCTCAGGGACGGGTCGCTGGTGCGCACCCCGGCCAGGGACGATGTGCGCGTGACCGCCATGGCGGCGGGGAAGGTATCCGCCTTTGCCGAGGCGGCGGGGGTGCCGGTGCGGTTCATGCTGGTGCCGTCGGCGGGGTATATGCGGGAGGATGATCTGCCCGCGGCGCATTTTGGGTATCCGGACGGGGAGATCATGGACCGGGTGCGGGGGCAGCTGAGCGAGAAGGTGGAGTGGATCGACCTGCGGGACGCCCTTGCCGCCAGGATGAATGAGAAGCTGTATTTCAGTACGGATCACCACTGGACCAGTCTGGGGGCATACGTGGGGTATGAGGCGTACTGCGCCGCGGCGGGGCTGACGGCCCGGAGCCAAAGCGTATACGCCGTGGAGACGGCCCAGGATTTTAAGGGCACCAACTGGTCCACGGCCTGCCTGTGGGATCTGCCGGGCGAGGAGATCGAGATGTGGGTGGAGCCGGGGCTGACGGTGACCACCCGCATACCGGAGACCCAGGCGGAGCGGGACGGGATGCTGTTCCGCGAGCGGCTTGACGAGATGGACAAGTATACGGTGTTTCTGGACGGGAACCATGCCCTGACCACCATCGACAACCCGGACAGTGAGGGCGGCGTGCTCTTGATCGTGAAGGATTCCTACGCCCACGTGTTCGCGCCGTTCCTGGCGGGGCATTACAAAAGGATCATTCTGGTGGATATGCGCTACTACCACGCGCCCCTCACCGACCTGTGCCGGGAAGAAGGCGTCACCGACGCGCTGGTGCTCTACAGCGTGGGCACCTTCGTGGAGGCCAGCGACCTGGCGTTTTTGAGATAACGAGGGGTTACGCTGGGACCTCCCCGGCCCCAGACCCCGGCCAAAGGGACATTGTCCCTTTGGAATCCCATCTTGCCGCCCTTCGGGCGGGGACATAATAGTAAAATAGGCCGTCTGCGGATGAGAGCAGGCGGCTTTGTGTATCGAATGGGTTTATTTGGCGGCCAGGTAGTCCAGGACGCTGTGGGCGGCTACGTTGCCCTCCCCCACCGCCTTGGTGTATTGATAGGGGCGGCCGGTGCAGTCGCCGGCGGCGTAGACACCGGGCAGGCTGGTGGCCATGGAGCGGTCCACGGAGATGTGGCCGTTTTCCGTGGCCAGGCCGGGCAGGAGGGTGGCGAGGGATATGGAATCCCGGAGGCAGAACAGGCCGTTTATCTCGATCTCCTCGCCGGTGGTGAACCTGACGCCCGTGACCCGGCCTTCGCCCAGCACTTGATTTATGCGGCCCTCGGGACGGACGACGTTGTCCCCGGTGAGGGCGGAGTTTTTGTAGGTGGGGAAGAAATAGACGGTGTGGGCCAGGCCGGAAAGGAACTCCACTTCGTGCTCGAAGCGGGGATTTGCGCAGATCACGGCGATGGTCTTGCCCCGGTAGAGCATGCCGTCGCAGGTGGCGCAGTAGCTGACCCCCATGCCCACCTTGTCGCTCTCGCCGGGGAGAGTGGCGGTCTGGGCCACGCCGGTAGAGAGGATGATGGTGCGGGTCTCGAAGAAGTCCGACCCGGCGGAGAGGGCGTAGTGGTCGCCCATGGGGAGGATGGAATTGACCATGGCCTCGTGGATGGAGATGTCCATGGCCTCCACCTGGGAGCGGAAGGCCCCGATCAGCTGGGCGCCGGTGGCGTGGGTGAAGCCGGGATAGTTGGATATGCGCTCGGCCTTGGCGATCTTGTCGCTCAGGGATTTGCTGCCAATCCAAAGGAAGTTCTTTTCGTGGATCTTCAGGTTCAGGGCCGCGGACACGCCCGCCGGGCCGGTGCCGATGATGACGCAGTCGTA
>CADAGW010000232.1 GCA_902787475.1 uncultured Eubacteriales bacterium | reverse complement strand
GAGGGCGCGTCGACGCCGGACTTTGGAATCGAGATCGACGCGCGCTCGCAACGTTCTTAGCGCTGACTGTCGCCGTAGACGGGACGTTCTTTCGCTTCGACGCCTTTAAAGAGTCCGGAAGGAACGCGCGAAGTCCAAGTTTCGGGCTGTTTGTCGCCGAGTCCAAGCGCGTAAAGGATTATGCCCGCCATATCGCGATTCTCCATCTCGCCAATTTCGCCTTTTTCGACGCGGAGGTGGCGGGTTGGCCCTATGAAGACCGCCTTTCCGCCTTCACCGCCGGAGACATGGCCCCATACGCCTACGCCTACCGCCAGTACACAAAGCCGGATTACGAGCCCCTCACAGAGGACGAGGCCACCGTGCTGGGCCTGATGGCCGGCCCCATGGACAGCGTGCAGAGCGCCTACGACGCCCTTCTCTACGCCGAGCTTCCCCCGGCGGTGTATGAAGACGAAGACGGCAAGACCACCGCTCTCACCGACGAAAACTATTCCTTCCTCTACGCCGCCCGCTACCTCTCCGGGGACCGGGACGGGGCTCTGGCCCTGGACGACGCCCTGAACGCCCCCTGCCGGGCCTGCGCCAATACCTTTTCCGCCCTTCTCTCCGCCCGGGCCCGCTACAACCAGGCGGTGGCGAAGCTGGAAGGCTATGAAAGCACCCGCTTGTCCCAGATGGACGTATACGACGTGCCGGAGGAGGTCTACTCTCTCGTCATGGACGCCTACCTTCGGGGAGATGACGCCCTTCACCGCTACGTGTCCGCCCACGCCGCCGCTATGGGCGCGGGGGAGGGGGAGGCCATCCTGATGGACGTGATGATGCCCCTGTCCGACTCCTACAAGACCTGCTCCTACGACCAATGCGTAAACCGGGCCCGGGAGGTGCTCTCTGTACTGGGGGATGAATACATCGCCTGCTGCGACGCCATGGTGTCCTCGGGCCATATCGACGTATACCCCTCCGACACCAAGATCACCGGCAGCTTCGAGATCTCCTGCGCCGACCCGGACACCCTTCCGTACATCCTCCTCAACTTCCAGGGCGCCGATCAGGACGTGTCCGTGTTCGTCCACGAGATGGGCCACGCCATATACGACATCCTCGCCGCCAAATACCAGTGGTACGGCTATGCCGCCCCGGGCATATTCACCCAGGAGGTGGCCTCCACCGTCAACCAGATCCTGTTTTATCTGGATCTGCTGGACTCCGCCGCGTCGGACGATCAGCGGCTCTGCGCCCTTGAACAGCTCATATCGAACTTCGTGGACACCTATTATTACCAGATGATCCTGACCGAATTCGAGGACTTTATCTACTCCCGGGTAGAGATGGGGGAGGCCCTGGACGCGGAGAGCCTGGCAAACGAGTATCTCTCCATCCAGCGCCGGGTCTTTGGGGACGTCCGCTTTGCCCCCAACAGCGCCTACGACTGGGTGCAGGTGACCCACCTCTTCGAGTCCCCCTACTACGTCTACCAGTACGCCACCTCCGTCACCTACGCCACCCACATCGCCCTGTCCATCCACCGGGGCGACGAGGGCGCGGCGGAGAGATATATGGACTTTCTGAAGGCCGGTGCCTCCATGGGCCCCCGGGACCTCCTCTCCATCGTGGGCGTGGACATCACCGACCCGGCGGTCTATGACGAGGCCGTATCCGTCTTTTCCGGCTGGGTGGACGAATTTGTAAGGCTGGTGAAGTGATATGGCTGTATTTCGCGTGGAACCCTCCCAGGAAGGGAGAAGGCTTGACCGTGTGGTCCGCTTCTACCTCCCCGGCATGCCCCAGGGCCTGGTGCAAAAGGCCCTTCGCACGGGACAGATCCTCTTAAACGGACAAAGGGCGGAGGCCAGCGCCCGGGTGTCGGCAGGGGACGAGCTCACCGCCCGGGTGGACGACGCCTTTCTGACCCCGGAAAAGAAGCCGGACCGGTTCCTCTCCGCCTTCCGGCCCCATCTCACCGTGGTCTACGAGGATCAAAACGTACTCTTCTGCGACAAGACCGTGGGCCTCATCTGCCACGCCGACGAGCGGGAGAAGGTCAATACCCTCATAAACCACGTTCGGGCCTACCTCTACCAGAAAGGCGAAAGCCCGGACGTGAACCTGTGCAACCGCATAGACCGGTTCACCGGCGGCATCGTGCTCTGCGCCAAAAATGGCGAGGCCCTTCACGACCTGGACACCCGCATCCGCCAGGGGAAGGTGCGGAAGTATTACCTCTGCGCCGTTCAGGGCCGCCCGCCCAAAGACGAAGGGATATTTGACAACTGGCTCTACCAGCGCCCCGGCGAAAGGAAGATGCGGGTCAGCCGCCGCCCGGTGCCGGAGGGCCGCCGGGCCGTCACCGCCTGGCGGGTGCTCCATTCCGCCCGAGGCCTGTCCCTGGTGGAGTGCGAGCTGTTCTCCGGGCGCACCCACCAGATCCGGGCCCAGTTCGCCGACGCCGGATACCCCCTGGCGGGCGACAGCCAGTACGGGCACACGGACGCAGGCGGCAGGGCCGCCCAGGCCCTCTACGCCTGGCGGGTGGCCTTCGACCCCATGGAGGGCCCCCTCGACTACCTTTCTGGCCGTTCCTTCCGGGTGAGGGACGTGCCCTTTATCCACGACTATTTCCCGGGCCTCGCCCTGAGCCCGGCCCCCACCACACCACACAAAGGAGACAGAACATGAAGCTGGAATTAAGCGGTATCCAAAAGAGCTTCGGAGAGAAGAAGGTGCTCTCCGGCGTATCCCTCACCGCCCAAAGCGGCCAGGCCCTGGGCCTGTTGGGCCGCAACGGCGCGGGCAAGACCACCACCATCCGCATCCTCATGAACGTATTCGGCGCGGACGGGGGACAGGTGCTCATCGACGGCAGCCCCATCGACTACAAAAAGATCTCCTTCGGCTACCTGCCCGAGGAGCGGGGCCTCTATCCAAAGAAGAAGGTCATGGACCAGCTCACCTACTTCGCCGAGCTCAAGGGCATGTCCCGCCGGGACGCGGCCAGGAGCGTGGAGCACTGGCTTGACCGGCTCCAGATGAGCGAATACAAAAACAAGCGCCTGGACACCCTCTCCAAGGGCAACCAGCAGAAGATCCAATTGGTCACCGCCCTGGCCCACGACCCCCACATCGTGATCCTGGACGAGCCCTTCTCGGGCCTTGACCCTGTGAACGCCGCCCTGCTCCGGGACGTGGTCAAGGAGACCATCGCCCGGGGCAAGATCGTACTGTTCTCCAGCCACCAGATGGGCTACATTGAGGAGTTCTGCGACAGCGTAGCCATCCTCAACGGAGGCAAAATCGTCCTCTCCGGGGACCTGGACCAGATCAAGCGCCAGTACCCCCGCAACCGGCTCCGCATCCGCTCCCTCCAGGCGGATCAGATCGCCCGTGACCTGGGAGACAAATGCGCCCTCCGGGAGGACGGAAGCCTCCTTCTCACCATGGCCTCTCCCGAGGAAAAGGCCAAGACCATCTCCCTCCTGGCCCAAAAATACGACATCGACGACATAGGCGTGTTCGAGCCGTCTCTTGAAGACATCTTCGTGGAATACGCCTCGGAAAGGGCGTGATCGTGTGAAGCAGTTCGGCAAGATCCTCAAATTCGAGCTCAAAAACTACATGACCAACAAGGTCTTCGTTGGCGTCACCGTCTTTTTGATGGTGGTCATCGTGGCGGTCATGTTCTTCCCCCGGGTCATGGAGGCCGTGTCGGGCGGCGACGACGCCGCGGACCAGCCCACCTCCGACCGTCCCGTCATGCTCCTGACCCCCGCCGACCAGGACGGCATAGCGGGCTTCCAGGCCGCTTTCCCGGACTATGCCGTCAAGGGCGTTGATACCGAGGACGAGGCCCGGGACCAGGTCCAGTCCGGCACGGCCAAGTGCGCCTTCTCCGTCCGGGACGACGGAACCTTCACCTACTACGTGGACGATCTGACCATGTACGACACCAACATGGACACCGCCCAGGGCCTGGTCACCGCCGCCATGCAGATGAAGGCCATGCTGGAGGGCGGCCTGTCCGCCGAAGCTGCCGCCTCCGTCCTCTCCGCCCAGGCCCGGGGCGATGTAGTGAGCCTGGGCCAGGATCAGTTCCACAGCTTCTTCTACACCTACATCATGATCTTCGCCCT
>CADAGW010000231.1 GCA_902787475.1 uncultured Eubacteriales bacterium | reverse complement strand
CGTGGCCGTCACCGCCGCCAACGTGGAGGTGCTCTATGCCCTGGGCGCCGGAGACACTCTGGTGGGCCGGGGCGAATGGTGCAACTATCCCCCCGAGGCGCTGGAGGTCACCAGCGTGGAGTCCGGCTACAACACCAACATCGAGCAGATCATCGCCCTGGAGCCTGACCTGGTGATCATGTCCACCATGGCCCAGGATCAGTGGGATCAGCTGGACGCCGCCGGCATCCCCGTGCTGGTGATCGACGCCCAGGACATCGCCGGCGTCTATGAATCCATCCGCCTGATCGGCGCGGTGGTGGACAAGGACGAAGAGGCCGAAAAGCTGGTGGCCGACATGGAGGCCGCCTTCGCCGAGCTGACCGTGTCCGAGTCCACCGGCAAGACCGTCTACTTTGAGATCTCCGCCCTGGAGTGGGGCCTGTGGGCCGCCGGCCCCGGCACCTTCATGGATGAGATCGGCCAGATGCTGGGCCTGACCAACATCTTCTCCGACGTGGACAGCGCCTGGGTCCAGATCTCCCAGGAGCAGGTCATCGAGCGCAATCCCGACTACATCGTCACCACCTCCATGTATGGCGGCGACGACGAGTCCACCGTGGCGGAGATACTGGGCCGCGAAGGCTGGGGCGACATCGAGGCCGTGAAAAACGGCAACGTGTTCTCCGCCGACAACGACCAGATGACCCGTCCCGGCCCCAGGCTGGTGGAGGCCGCCCAGGCCCTGGCCGCGTTCCTGAACAAATAATATGCGCTATACTGACGGGGGAGCATATCTCCCCCGTCCATTTCGCTTGACTGCCGCTGAGGCATTTTGCCCTGCCGTGAAAAGGATGGGGAGGACGCCCGCGGACATACTTTGAGATCTGCCCCTTATGGCAGGGAGGGGACTAGGCGGGTAAACGGTGAAAACCCCGCCGGCGCTAAGGGCGGGGCCTGCCGCCGGTATCCGGACGGGCCCTGCAGGCCCGCCTGCCTGGACATAGGTTCCGTGGCCTACTTGTCAAACAGAGCCCCCGCGCCCCCCTCCCGGCGTTTCCGGCCGCAGAAAAAAGATGGGATCTGTAATCCCCGCGGACAAAGCCCGTCCCGTCATCCCTGGGGCGGGTCGTTTCATGACAGAGGAACGTGCATGAATAGACAGCGCTTTTGCTGGTACGAATACCTGTTTTCCCTGGCCGCCGTGGGGGTGGTGATGGCCCTGTGCGTGTGCGCGGGCAGCGTGAACGTGCCCCTGAAGGACACCCTCACCGCCATCCACTGCGCCATATGGGGTCTGCCCGTGCCCGAGGGCATATCCAAGAGCATCATACTCACCGTGCGCCTGCCCCGGGTCATCTGCGTGGCCCTCTCCGGCGCGGCGCTGGCCCTGTGCGGCGCGGCCATGCAGGGCCTTTTGCGCAACCCCCTGGCGGACGGCTCCACCCTGGGCGTGTCCTCCGGCGCGGCCCTGGGCGCGGCGCTGTCCATCGTGCTGGGGGTGGCCTTCCCGGCCCTGCCCTACGCCGGGTCGGTGGTCATGGCCATGGCCTTCGCCTTCGGGTCGCTGATGCTGATACTGGCCCTGGCCTATTCCCTGGACGCGGCCCTGTCCACCAACACCATCATACTGGTGGGCGTGATCTATTCCATGTTCGTAAGTTCGCTGATGACGCTGCTGATCACCTTCGCCGGGGAAAAGATGAAGACCATCACCTTCTGGACCATGGGGTCTCTGGCCTCCAGCAACATGCGCCAGGCCCTGCTTTTGCTGGGCTCGCTCGTCGTCTTCGGGGGCTATATCCTGCTTCGGAGCCGGGAGCTTAACGCCTTCGCCCTCTCCGAGGACACCGCCCGGCACCTGGGCGTGGACGTCAAAAAAGTGAAGCTGGGCCTTATGATCGCCTCCTCCGCCCTCATCGGCGTGTGCGTGTCCGTGGGCGGCACCATCGCCTTCGCGGGCCTGGTGGTGCCCCATATGACCCGGCTCGTGGTGGGCCCCAACCACCGGCGGCTTCTGCCCGCGTCCATATTCTCGGGGGGCATATTCCTGATGCTCTGCGACCTGGCGGCCCGTATGCTCCTTCGGCCCCGGGAGCTTCCCATCGGCGTGGTCACCTCCCTCATCGGGGCGGTGGTGTTCGTGGCCATATTCTACCGGTCCCGGAGGGGAGGCGCAGGCCATGACGCTTGAGGGCAGAGACATCCGGGTGACCTACGGCTCCCTGAACGTGCTGGACGGTGTGAGCCTCAGGGTGGAGGACGGCATGTGGCTCATGCTCTGCGGCCCCAACGGCGCGGGCAAGTCCACCCTGGTTGGCGCCCTGTCCCAGACCGTGCCCTATACCGGCGAGGTGATACTGGACGGCAAGGACGCCAAAAAGTGGTCCAACCGGGACTTCGCCCGCCGGGTGGGGGTTCTGTCGCAGAAAAACGGGGTCAGCTACGCCTTCTCAGTGGAGGAGGTGGTGGGCCTGGGCCGCTACGCCCACCGAAAGGGCCTTCTCTCCCGGCAGCGGGCCGACGACGCGGAAAAGATCGAACAGGCCCTCGCCATTACGGGCCTTTCTGACCTTCGCCGCCACAGCGTCCTGACCCTCTCCGGCGGCGAGCTCCAGCGGACCTTCCTGGCCCAGGCCCTGTGCCAGGAGCCGGACATCCTCCTGCTGGACGAGCCCGCCAACCACCTGGACCTGTCCTATCAGGAAAAGCTGTTCTCCCTCATCGGGGACTGGCTCAGATCCCCGGGCCGGGCGGTGGTGTCCGTGGTGCACGATCTGAGCCTTGCCCGCCGCTTCGGCACCCACGCCCTGCTTCTGGACCATGGCCGGGCAGTGGAGTCGGGTAAGATCGACAAGGTGCTCACCCGGGAGAGGCTCAGCCAGGTATACGGCATGGACGTATACGCCTGGATGCGCTCCCTGCTCTCCCAGTGGCAGGACTGAACACACACAACGAGGTACATATGGACATTCTGAACCTGAACGCTCAAATCGCCCCGCCGGACGAGGCCGCCCGCTCCGCCGCCCAGGACCGCTGGCGGCACGTGGCCAAGCCCGTGGGCTCATTGGGGGCCCTGGAGGACGACATCACCAGGATCGCGGCCCTCACCGGCGACGCCAAAGTGCGCCTTACCCCCCGGTCTGTGCTGGTCATGTGCGCCGACAACGGCGTGGCCGCGCCGGACATCGCCATTACCCCCGTGCGCATCACCCGGGTGGTGGCGGAGATGATGGCCACGGGCCGGTCCAACGTATGCCGCATGGCCCGGCTGGCCGGGGCCCGGGTGTTCCCCTTCGACGTGGGCATGGCCAGCCGCTCGGGCGAGCCGGGCCTGTACGACTTCCACGTGGCGGACGGCACCGCCGACATCACCCGGGGCCCTGCCATGACCCGGGGTACGGCCATATCCCTCATCGAGTTCGGCATGGCGCAGGTGCGCCTCCAGCGGGACATGGGCACCCGGCTCATCGCCACCGGGGAAATGGGCGTAGGCAACACCACCACCTCCTCCGCCATGACGGCGGCCCTGCTTGGCGCGGATCCGGCGCTGGTCACGGGCCGGGGCTCGGGCCTGTCCGACGAGAGCCTGCAAAAGAAGATATCCGTGGTCAGGCGGGCGCTGGATGTAAACAAGCCCGACCCCAAGGACCCCCTGGACGTGCTCAGTAAGGTGGGCGGCTTCGACATCGCCGCCATGTGCGGCGTGTTCCTGGGCGGGGCGGTGTACCGGGTGCCGGTGCTGCTGGACGGGGTCATCAGCGCCGTGGCCGCCCTGACCGCTGTCAGACTGTGCCCCGCCGCCTCCTGCGCCATGATCGCCACCCACATATCCGCCGAGCCCGCGGGCAAAATGCTCCTGGACGAAATGGGCTTATCTCCCCTCATCTGCGCGGGCATGCGGCTGGGGGAGGGCACCGGCGCGGTGGCCGCCATGCCCATGCTGGACATGGCCCTGGAGATCTACGACCACATGCTCACCTTCTCCGACATCGGCATGGAGTGAAATATGTTTTATCTACTCACCGGCGGCTCCGGCTGCGGCAAGAGCGCCTACGCCGAGCGCCTCCTTCTCACCCTGCCCGCCCCCCGCTTCTACCTGGCGGCCATGATCCCCTACGGGGCGGACGGCCCCGCCAAGGTGGAAAAGCACCGGAGGATG
>CADAGW010000230.1 GCA_902787475.1 uncultured Eubacteriales bacterium | reverse complement strand
GCTTCGTATCCCTGTTCTTCATACTGGTGATGGTGTCCCTGTCCGGCTACGCCTTCGGCAGGATGAAGTTCCGGGGCAAGGAATTCTTCTTCATGTTCATACTGATCGTGATGATGATCCCCTACAACATGCTCCTGATCCCCAACTATACGCTGATCCGCAATTTCCACCTGCTCAACAGCTATTGGGCAATGATATTGCCGTATATACAGGGACAGCAGATATTCGGCATCGTGCTGGCCAGGGCGTTTTTCTCGTCCCTGCCCATGGAGATGTTTGAGGCGGCCAAGATCGACGGGGCCAGCGAGTTCCAGACCTACAGCCGCATCGCCCTGCCGCTGAGCGTGCCCACCCTGATCACCGTGGGCATCACATCCATCATCAGCATGTACAACGACTACATCTGGCCCACGCTGGTAATGACCACCGGCGACAAGATGAAGACGTTTTGCCAGATCGTGTACAACAACTGCGCGGGCAACGGCACCTCCGACTTCGGCATGACCACCGCCGCGTTCGTGATCGGCACTCTTCCGCTGCTGATCCTGACGCTGTCCTGCCTCAAATACTACCTGCAGGGCATGCTCCAGGGCGCGGTGAAGGGATAAAGGAGGAGGAAAATGAGCTATTTTATTGCCACAGACGGTATCCGCACCCGGGAATTTGAGACAAAGGAGCAGGCCAGGGCCTATTCTGCCATCCACGCGGTGTATGGATACCGGCCCTACGACCCCCAGGGGAATCTGTATGATCCCCCCTATCCCCTGCTCGTGTGCCGCATGCTGGCCGCCGCCAAGCGGATCACGGACTATGTGCGGTATATGGGATTTACCTACGGGGACGCGCCCATCAACCCGGCCATGGATCATGAGGCCAAGAAGATCAGCTGCGACAGGATGGTGGACTGGATCCTGTACGACTGCGGGTTCACCGATCAGCCCAGGAAGCAGGGCATGTGCGTGGCCGGGCCCATACTCACCGACTGGTGCGTATCTCACGGCTTTATCAAGGTGGACGACCCCACAAAGCTTCAGCCCGGCGACATCGTGTTCACCCGGCCCAACGAGAACGGCGATCCCCAGCACACCTTTATGCACGCCGGGTACTTCGGCGGCGAGGCCTTCCGGTATGACTGCGGTTCCGATATGCGGATCCAGAGCGTACAGCCCTTTTTGGAGCCCATATGCGACTTTATGTACGCCTATCGGCCCGTGGATGGCGCGAAATAACTTCAAAATGAGACAAAAAAAGCGGCCGGAGCCCTGTGGCCCCGGCCGCTTGCGGGAGGAAAAGATATGATCCGGCGGGAAGAGCTTCGGGTGAGGGATCCGTTTATATATGTGAAGGACGGTACGTATTATCTCTACGCCAATCACTTTGACGAGAACAAAAAGGGCAGCTTCGTGGCCTACGTAAGCCGCGATCTGGAAAACTGGGAAAAGCCGGTGACGGTGTTTGATCCCGGGGAGGATTTCTGGGGCAAGCGGGACTTTTTCGCCCCGGAGATGCACGAATATAAGGGGCGCTTTTATATCTTTGCCAGCTTCATGGCCGACGGGCGGAGGCGGGCCACCTCTATTCTGAAGGCGGATTCCCACCTGGGGCCCTTCGTACCCTGGGGAGATGAGCAGATCACGCCCATGGAGTGGACCAGTCTGGACGGCACGCTGTATGTGGACGAGGATGGCAGGCCCTGGATGGTGTTCTGCCACGAGTGGACCCAGGTGGGCGACGGGGAAATGTGGGCCGTGGAGCTGAAGGACGATCTGTCCGGCGCCGCGGGAGAGCCCCGGCTCCTGTTTCGGGCGGGAGAGGTCAAATGGGTAAAAAGCCTCAAGGACGAACGGAATTTCGTGACGGACGCCCCGTGGCTGTACCGCTCGCAAAACGGGTATCTCAACATGCTCTGGTCCACCTTCGGCGACTTCGGCTACGGGGTGGTGAGGGCGTACAGCCCCACAGGGAGCATACTGGGCCCCTGGATCATGCAGGAGGAGCCGGTATACGACAAAGACGGCGGGCACTGCATGCTCTTTACCGATGTGAATGGCCAGCTCCGCATGAGCCTGCACGGCCCCAACCGGCCGCCCAAAGAGCGGGGCATCTATCTGAAGGTCGCCATGGCCCAGAACGGCGCCGTCACGGTATTATGACACAGGAAAGAAGGAAGCGCATATGATCCAGCCCGGATACTCCATGAAAATGGGAAATGAAAGGGTGTCCTCCTGCCCCCTGGCCCATGTCACCGTGGATACATACGAGGGATTTGAGGCCCTTTCCTGGATGCTGACGTTCACCGGGGACGGAACGACCCGGATATCGGAGCTTTGGGACTGCGACGTGGAACTGCCCCTGGCCCGGCCTCTCTCCCGGGTTCCGGGGTGCCGGTATCACGACGGGAGCACCAAGATCGTGGCCATGAAGGGCTGCGACGGTTACGGATACGACGGACGGGAGGGCGAAGGGTACAACACCTCCTCCGCCCTTTCCGCCCAGGAATTCCGGCTGTATTCCGATTTTATCGACATCGGCGGGCACCGGGAATACGCCTGCGCGGGCGGGCGGTCCTCCGACGGCACCATGCCGTTTTTCGAGATCAACCAGGGAGACGAGGGCTATTTCGTGTGCGTGGGCTGGACGGGCGGCTGGAAGGCCGTATTCACCCGCACGGAAAGCGGCGTCCGGGTGCAGGCGGGCCTAAAGCAGACCGGATTTGTGCTGGACGAGGGCGAGACCGTGAGGACGGCCCGGATACTGATCCTGGCCTACCATCAGGGGTCTGACGATGGCGCGGTACGGTTCAGGCGGCTGATCACCCGGCACTTCAACATTCTGGGCAGGGTGGGCTTCTGCGCCTACGAAAGCTGGGGCGGGCTGACCTCAGACACCATCACCCAGCGGCTCCGGGCCATACAGGCCCACGGGATCCGCTGCGACATGAGCTGGCTGGACGCGGGATGGCACGGCGACAACCCCGTGCCCAGCACCGGCAACTTCGACCCGGAATGGGCCAAATATACCGGCGACTGGCGGATCAATCTCCACGCCCATCCGGACGGACTTCAGGACGTGCGGGACGCCTCGGAGGCGGCGGGTATGGGCATGATGCTCTGGTTCGAGCCGGAGCGGGTGGTGGCCTCCGTGCCGGACGTGAAGGCCCATCCCCAGTGGTATCTGGAGTGGCCGGACGCGGACAAAGGCAACCCGTACCGGAACGTGATACTGAACCTGGGCAACCCGGAAGCCCTTGAAAACCTGTATGAGACGCTGTGCGGCCACATCGAAAGGCTGCGCCTGAAGGTGTACCGGCAGGATTTCAACACCGACCCGGAAAAGGTGTGGGCCGCCGCGGACGAGGGCAACGTGGGCATCACCCAGATCCGGCACATCAACAACCTGTATCGGCTGTGGGACAGGCTGAGGGAGCGGTTCCCGGGGCTCATCATCGACGACTGCGCCTCCGGCGGCCGGCGGATCGACATCGAAGCCCTCACCCGGGCGGTGCCCTTCTTCCGCTCGGACTATCAGTGCGTGTACGACTTCGACCCCAACGTGACCCAGGCCCAGCACGTGAACCTGTCCCGGTATCTGCCCGCTCACGGGGCCAACTGCAAGATCGTAAACGACACCTACGCCGCCAGGAGCTCCTACAGCGCCTGCTGGGGCGTGGCCATGTGGGCCATCATGCGCCAGCAGATGCCGGAGGAAAACATGGCCTGGCTCAGGGAGCGGACCGACGAATACCGGGAGATCGCCCCGTTCTATATGGGAGATTTCTACAACCTGGGCTCCGCGACCTGCGACGACACGGCCTGGGCGGTGTATGAATACACGCTGGACGGGGAAGCGCTGGTGCTCTCGTTCAGGCGGGAGCATTCGCCCATGGACCGGGCGGTAATCCAGCTCAAGGGCCTTGAGAAGGGCGTCCGGTACCGGGCGGTGTGCCGGGACAGCGGAGAGGAGATCCCCGTGGACGAGGAGGGCCGCATGACCCTCGCCATGGACCGGCCCTATCTGTCCCGGATCATACGGATCTCCCCCTGCACTGTCGGCTCCGACAAATAAACAGAAGATCGATCATACAGCAAACCCACAATCCGTCCTCGTCTGGCCGGACTGTGGGTGTTTTCATTTTGCGTAATAT
>CADAGW010000229.1 GCA_902787475.1 uncultured Eubacteriales bacterium | reverse complement strand
CGCAATGACGCGAAAAGCCGATTGTCATTGCGAGGAGCGAAGCGACGAAGCAATCCGTCCCCCGACAATTCGTATTATACCTTCTTTTCCCCCTGTATCTCCACGATGGTCCTCTCCGTCTCCGCCATCCCCGGCGAGGCGATCCGGCCCATATTCCGCATGGTGTCCTCGGGGCTGATCCCATTGATGCCGTGTATCCCGTCCACCTCCGCGCCCAGCAAAGCCAGCTCCGCCGCGTCGAAGGCCGTGGCGCAGGCGCACAGGGCCTTCATCACGCACCCCTGGTTGCCCCCGTCGCAGATCATGCCGGTGACGGACGAGGCCATGTTGTGTATGGTCCGTGCCACGGCCTGCTCATTTCCGCCCTTCATCCAGCACAGCGCCGCCGCCATGCCCGTGCCCGCGGCGATGCCGCACCCGCAGAACGCGGACAGCCGCCCGGAGTATTCCTTAATATACATGCACAGAAGGTAGGACACCGCCGTGGCCCGTATGAGGGTCTCCTCCGTCATGCCCTCCGCCCGGTACGCGGCGTACAGGGGCATCGTGGCGATGATGCCGTGGGCCCCGGACCCGGTGATGCTCATGGCCGGCAGGCTGAACCCCGCCACCCGGGCCTCTATGGCCGCCCCGGTCAAAAGGGCCGCCGTCCTTCTCTCGTCCCTGGTGAACACATTGCCCCCGTTCATTTGAAGGAGCCTTGGCGCGAACGCCAGGGACCCGCTTTCCATGGCCATGTCAAACAGCGCCAGGTTCACCCGGTAGGCTTCCTTTATAAAGGATATCTCCTCTATGGGCACATTCCGGGCATATTCCAGTATGTCCCTCACCGTATACCGGTGTATGGCCGCCGGCGCGTCCGCCTCCTGGGTTTGCGTATCGTCCCCCAGATCCAGCGTCACCCGCCCATTCACCGTCTCCCGCACGATGTGGGTGTGCCCGCCCCGCACGGTGACCTCCGAGTGTCCCCTGTCCGTTTCCAGCCGGGCCGAGATGCCGATCCGGCTGGTCATTTCCGTCAAAACGACACTGACCCGGCCCTCGGATATATACCGCCTGGCCCTCTCGTCGTCCTCCGGCCCGGCTCCGTCCAGCGAGGAGAGCCCCTTCCCGGCGTCCCCGGCCGCGAACCCCAGCGCAGCCGCCGCCGCGGCCCCATACATGCGGGAATGGGGCACGCCGCAGGTGTAGGCGTTTTTATACATGCCGCTGCTCAAGCCGATCTCAAGACGGATCAGCTCCCCGCCGCCCGCCAGATCCCGGGCCCTGGCGGCGCACAGGGCGATGGCCCCCGGCTCGGTCACGCCCAAAGCCGGGGCCATGTCCTCCCGCAAAAGCCCCGTCAGCTCCCCCAGCGTCATACCCGCCTGGCTTCCTCTGCCACCCAGCGGATCCGCTCCGGCTCCAGCTCGTTGTGCAGGCTGCAGTCGGATCCCAGTATATAGCCCTTCTTTCCGCCCTGGGCGATCAGAGACCTCGTCTCCTTCTCGATCTCCTCCCGACTGCCGGTATACAGAAGCGTCCCGGGCCGGTTGTCGAACCCGCCCCACACGGTGCACCCGAACTGCTTTTTGGCGTCGCCTATGTCCATGATGTCCATATACCTGGACCAGCTCACCACCGGAGCCTTGTAATCCGCCCACACGGACAGCCGGTTGGGCACCGCCTCCCAGGCGCAGAAGTGTATGGCGTTCATATCGCTCAGCTCATTGGCCCGGTCCAGCACCGCCTTGTCGCTGGGGGTCACCCAGTCCCGGTACTCCTCCGCCGTGAACCGGTTCTCCTCGCCGTTCTGCACACTGTAGAATATCCCGTCCGCCCCGGCCTCGCACAGGAACCCCCGCACCAGGTCCTTCACGTCCTCGGCGATGACCCCGCAGGCGTACTTCATGGCCTCCGGGTCCTCCCGGATCATCCGCATCATGGTGGGGTAGCCCACCTTGAGCCGCAGGTACGACAGCGGCGCGAACACCAGCTGCAGCGTCACGCAGTCCTTCCCCAGGGCGTTGACCACCCGGCGGGTCCTCTCGATCTGTCCCCGTATCCAGGCATGCCGCCTGCCCAGGGGCTCGATCTTATACAGATCCTTCACGTCCTTGATCCCCTCCAGGATCGGCGCGGGCCAGGGGAAATACTTGTCCCCGGACAGCTTCATAAAGTCCACGTCCGTCACTTCATAGGCCCTCTTCTGATACTCGGCGAAGGCCCTGTCGTCGTTCCAATAGGTCTCCGGCACGTGCTGCCACATGCACACCGGCACGTGATCCACTTCTTCTCCCCGAAACGCCGCTGTCACCCGTTCTCTCTTGGTCATCATCTCTCGATTCCTCCTCCCGGTATTCCATGATGTATTTATACCATATTTGCCATGCCCCGTCAATCCTGTCTCCTCCTATATTGATCATGCGCGTATTGACAAACGGCATAAAATGGAGTAAGATGTATCCGTAAAAAAAGACCCTGCGTCTTTATGGATATCCGGTGAAAGGATGTGCGCGGAATGAAGAAATGGCTCGCGGCGCTTCTGGCGCTCTCCCTGTTGATCCTTGGCGCTGCCTGGGCGGAGGAGGCCCAGTTCGTCATGGACACCTGGGCCTACTACTACATCGTGGATGAATACAACGGCCCCGGCGGCGAGGTGGTGGTGCCGGACACGGTGGACGGAAGAACCGTCACCCGCGTCAGCTACCAGACCTTTTCCAAGGTCCGCGCCGAGATCACCGGCCTCACCTTCCCGGACACGGTGGAGTATCTGGACATCGGCCTGATCAACTCCATGCCGGAGCTGACCCACGTGGAGCTTCCCGCGGGCCTCGTCGCCCTTGGGGCCAACAACTTCCTGGGCTGCCCCAAGATCACCGAGGTCACCCTGCCGCCCACCCTCGTCTACATGGGCATGGGATGCTTCGCCTCCGAGAACATTACCAAGGTCACCTTCACCGGCCCCCTGCCGGAGATGCCCGACAATTTCAACCTCTGGAACACCGAGGGCACCGTCATCTGCGTCCCCGACGACCAGTACGACGCCTACCGGGCCAAGATCCCCAGCTACCAGGCGGTGGAGAGAAGCGGCCAGAACGCCGTCATCCCCGACGTGGCTCCCGCCCCGGACAGCGACTTTGAGTTCGACGCCGCCACCGGTACCATTACCAAGTACCTGGGCGACGCCGTGCGCCTGGATATCCCCGCCTCCATAGGCGGCGTGGCCGTCACCGCCCTGGGCGACAATTCCTTCGCCGGCAGCCATCCCTTCTTGGTCAACATCCCCGAGGGCGTCACCTCCATCGGGGCTTCCGCCTTCGACAAGGCCTATCAGCTGACCATGGTGTCCCTGCCGGACAGCCTCGTCTCCATCGGCGACAACGCCTTCGCCTCCACCAAGGTCTCCGTCATTCGCTGGGGCGGCACCCAGGTGATCGGCGCCGGCGCGTTCTACTCTGCTGACTTTGGCGCCGAACTGTACCTGGGCGACCACGTCCGTGAGATCGGCGCGGGGGCCTTCGAGCGGGTCCGTTCCGGCGACATCTATTTCCCCGCCTCCATCGAAAAGATCGGCGAGCGGGCCTTCGCCGACGGCGGCGTCAGCTACCTCTACTTCGACCGGGACACCCTGCCCGAGATCGCCCTCAACGCCTTTGAGGACGGCTACCTGGCCGACGTGGACCTGCCCATGAACGCCCGCCGGGCCCGCCAGGACGAGGCCTACGCCTTCTTCTCCCAGATCGATCCGGAGATCACCGTCTGGCGCGCCAATCCCGACGACGTGGAATACCCCGCCCGGGGCACCGGCTACCTCTTCGAGCCGGGCGAGGACGGCTTCTACTACTGGACAAAATACGAGGGTGAGCAGAGCGCCCTGGTGCCCTACTGGACCATCACGCCCAGCGACAGCGACGAGCGCATCAAGGTGGTGGGCCTGGGCGACGGCGTGTTCAAGGGCAATCAGTCCCTGCGCCTGTTCCGGGTCAACCGGTCCGAAAACTTCACCACCATCGGCAATGAGGCCTTCGCGGACTCCTCCCTTGCCCAGGTGGACCTGTTCGACACCGTCACCACCATCGGCTCCGGCGCGTTCCGCAACTGCGTGAACCTCACCGAGCTGACCCTTCCCGAGAGCGTCCCCTCCATCGGCACCGATGCCTTCA
>CADAGW010000228.1 GCA_902787475.1 uncultured Eubacteriales bacterium | reverse complement strand
CTGCTTTCTGCTCAGAGAAACCGACGACAGTATCACAGACATCGCTTATAAGTCTGGATTTACTTCTTGTTCCCACTTTTTCCGTGTTTTCAGAAGCTTTTTCCACTGTACCCCCAACGACTATCGCCAAAACCGTGGCGCCGCCTCTGCCATCGCCTCCGGTGAGCAGATCCCGCCCAGCCTGTGGGCCCAAAGCGACCATGTCCCAACCGTTTCCATCGACGCGTGATTTTCCAAACACGGCGCCATTTTCGCTCAATATCAGGAAGGCCGCGCCTCCGTTCAGGAAACGCGGCCGGGGATTGTTTACTTTTCCAGGAATACTCTCTTGATGGCGTCCAGGTATCCGTAGCCGTACAGGTCGTCCGGCTCCAGGTAGCTGGATTCGGTCCATTCGTTCCAGGCGTTGATGGTGACCAGCGGCGGCTGTTCGGGGTGCCGGTCCACATAGGCCTTGGCCTGGCGCAGGGCGTTTTCGATGTTTTCGGGGGTGCAGTTGGTCATCACGCCCCGGGAGAAGCCAAGGTGCCGGGGATTGTTGTCCCAGCCCACGCTGACGTGGGGGAAATACGGGAAGCGGAGGGTTTTTTCCAGCCGCTCGTACTCCTTGACCACGTCCGGCAGCACCTGCTCATAGGGCCGGTCGATGTTGACGAAATGGCAGTACTGATAGTGGGAACAGCTGTCAAAGCCTATGGTGTCAAAGGCGGAGGGGGGCACGTCCTTGCCGGCGTCCACGCCGCTCAGGTTCAGCGCGGCCTCGTTCCACATGGTGAACTGGAGATGGAGCCCGGGCAGACCCGCCTTGACGCAGGCCGCCCGCAGCCACTCTATGGCGGAAACGGTCTCCTCCACGCCGCCCAGGCCCCGAACCAGGTTGGGCACGTCATAGATCATGAACACGGGCTTGCCGTCGATGGTATAGTAATTGGGCAGATGGAAGTATTTGTCGATGACCCTGGTCATGGCCCGCTCGAATTCCGCCCGATCCTGATAGCCGTTCCATATCATGGCCTCGTTGGGTATGCCGGCGTTCCGCTTGTCCCAGCCCATGCCGGCGTTGTGATTGGCCCACATGAGATAGAACTTCATCCTGCCGTTGTTTTTCGCCTTGAGGAAGCCGTCGTTTAAGCAGTTCTCCAGGAAGGGACGGCGGTCAAACCAATACCAGTCGTAGATGAACACGTTGACGCCGTGATCCACGGCGGCCTCGATCTCCATCTCCATCACGTAGGGGTCGGCTTCGTTGACGTATCCCCAGGCGGGCCTGCGGGGCCAGGTGTGGCCCTCGAACTTCTTGGTGGCGGAGCGGACGGACTGCCACTCCCCCATGCCCTCGGGCCAGAATATGCGGGTGCGGGGCTCGTCGCCGGTGTAGGCGGGCCATATGTAGGCCGCCACGTCGTATTTCTTCATGGTATCTCCTCCAATATCCATAGAGTATGGGTCGTCTCCGGATCAGCCCTTTACGCTGCCCATGACGATGCCCTTCATGAAATACTTCTGCACGAAGGGGTAGACCGAGAGGATGGGCAGGGCGGCGATGAAGATCTGCGCGGCGCGAAGGGTCCTGTCGGAGATCTTCGCCAGGTCCTGAAGCTCCGCCTTGGTCTTGGAGAGCATGGTGCTCTGGTCCATCACCACGATCAGGTTGCGCAGGTAGGTCTGAAGGGGATAATTGTCCGGTGACTTCATGAGGATCAGGCCGTCGAACCAGCTGTTCCAGTGCCCCACCGCCACAAACAGGGTCAGCGTGGCCAGGGAGGGTATGGACAGGGGCAGATACAGACTCACCAATATCCGCATCTCACTGGCGCCGTCCACATAGGCCGCCTCATAAAGCTCCTTGGGCAGCTGCCGGAAGAAGTTCAAAAGCACGATCACGTTGTATACCGGCACGGCGCCCGGAATGATGACGGCCCACAGGGTATCCATCAGGCCCGTCTTGTTCACCACGGTGTACCAGGGGATCAGGCCGCCGGAAAAGATCATGGTGAAGAAGAAAAACCAGGCGTAGGCGGTGCGGCCGGTGAGCTGCTGGCTGCTCTTGCTCAGGGGATAGGCAGCCAGCACGGTGCAGGTCATGTTGATGACCAGTCCCAGGGCCACCCGCTCCACGGAAATGAGCAGGGACCTGGTGAACTGGGGCTTGGTGAGGGCGTATCTGTAGGCCGAGAGGGTGAATTCCACCGGCCAGAAGGTCACCTTGCCCGCCGCCGCCGCGGCGTTGCTGCTGAAGGAGAGGGCCAAAACGTTGAGTATGGGCAACAGACACAACAGAGACACGAACACCATGACGGCGATTATGAGCGCGTCCGCCACCCGGGAGGTGGTGCGGATCTTGTTTTTGTGCTTCCTGCTTTGGATCATCGCCTGGCACCTCCTTTCAGAAAATGGTGTAGTCCGCGAAACGATAGGCAAGGCCATAGCCCACGGCGATAAAGAAGAAGGAGACCACGCTTTTGAACAGGCCCGCCGCGGTGGCCACGCCGAACTGGTTGTTTTTCAGGCCGATGCGGTAGACGAAGGTATCCAGTATGTCGCCCGTCTGGTATACGATGGGGCTGTAGAGGGTGAGCACCTGGTCCTGTCCGGCGCTTAATATGTTGCCCAGGGACAATGTGGCCATCAGCACGATGATGGGCATCATACCGGGTATGGTGATATGGATCATCTGCTTAAAGCGGTTCGCGCCGTCCATGAGGGCCGCCTCATACAGCGACGGGTCGATGGAGGTGATGGCCGCCAGGTATATGATGGTGCCGTAGCCTGCCCCCTTCCACACGTCGGTCACTACCAGCAGGTAGGGAAACGCCGTGGGATTGGCCAGCAGGAACGGTGTCTCGACTCCGATCAGATTGCAAATGTCCCGAATGAGTCCCGTGCTGGGCGAAAGAAGGTCAATCAGGATGCCGCCCAGTATGATCCAGGACAGAAAATGGGGTATGTAGATGATGGTCTGGATGGTCCTCTTGAGAGAGGAGACGCGGATCTGATCCAGCAGAAGGGCGTAGATGATGGGCACCAGCATGCCCGCGATCATCTTCATGAGGGATATGTAGACGGTATTGAATATGACCTGGCCGAAGTTCGGCATTTTCATCAGGTATTGGAAATTCATCAGACCGATCCATTTGGAACCAAAAAAGCCCATGCGGGGATTATAATATTGGAAGGCGATGCTCAGGCCCACCATGGGATAATAGCTGTAGATCAGCACCACGATGACGCAGGGCAGCAGCATCAGGTGCAGCGGCAGCTGCCGTCGAAAGCTTGCGCGCTTGGGTTTATACTTGATGGACGCCGACACTGGTGGCAGCTCCTTTCCCGCTCGTAAGATTGGGGGAGAAGGGCTGGCCCTTCTCCCCGGGAAACCGATGATGTGAAAACGGATTTAGCGAGAAGGGCTGGCCCTTCTCCCCGGGAAACCGCTGATGTGAAAACGAATTTAGCGGGCGTTGACTACCATGGTGATCATGTCGCCGCCCAGGGCCTTCCACTGCTCCACGTAGGTGTCGAAGGCGTCCACAGGTTCCTCGCCCACGATGATCTTGGTGAACATCTCCAGACGGAGCTGATCCAGGGTGGCGTTGAACATGGTCATAGAGTCGGTGTCCGCGCCGGTGTAGGCGTTGGGGAGGAACATGTCGTTCTCCTCGTAGTAGTGGATGCGGCCTTCACCGCTGAACTCACCGGGGCCGGACCAGATGTAGGTGCTGTAATAGGTCTCGTCGCCCGCCAGATACCGGTCGATGCCGCTGACGTTGTCGGTGATCCAGCCGTTGTGCATCTCGGAGTCGTCGCCGTTGTAGTGCTTCTCCACGCCCATGTGGATGTAGAGGTTCTGCATGGGGTAGGCGGCGTTGATGGCGGCCCAGTTGTAATACTGGGTGATCTCAGAGTTGGGATCGGCGTCCAGACGGCCGTGATAGGCGGGATCGTAGTCGGGGCTGACAGCCACTTCCACCTTGAAGAAGAAGTTGTACATGTCGATGACCTTCTCGGGATGCTGGCAGTCCGGGTTGATCACGTAGTAGCTCCAGGCGGAGCCGTCCAGCATGGTCTTGGGCTTGGAGCCGTCCTCAGAGACGATGGAGATGGCGATCCAGTCCGCCTCCGGGTTGGCCTGATGGGTGCGGTTCATGGCGTCGAAGGCCATCCAGTGCTGGCCGGACACAAGGCCGATCCTGCCGGCGGAGATGTCCTCGCCCACCTTGCTGCCGTCCTTGACGATGAACTCACGGTCGATGACGCCGTCGGCGTAGAGCTTGTTGAGCAGCTCCAGGGTCTTTTTGACCTGGGGCTGGATGCTGCCGTACTGCTTCTCGCCGTCCACCTCTACCCAGCCGTCGGTATAGGCGCCAAAGCCCTCGGCCAGGGCTTCCATGCCGTTGGTGCCGAAGAGGTCCTTGGTCATGGCCATGCCGTAGGTATCGGCTTCGCCGTTGCCGTCGGGATCGTCGTTGGTGAAGGCGTACATCACGTTCACCAGCTCGTCCACGGTGGTGGGGATCTCAAGGTTCAGCTTGTCCAGCCAGTCCTTGCGGATCCACCAGAAGGCGGCGGAGTCGCGGCTGCCGCCGGACACGGGGATGGCGTAGAGCTTGCCGTCAAAGGTGGCCTGGCCCAGGCTCTGGTACATGTCCGCTTCCATCATGGACATGGTGAACTCGCTGGCGTTGTTGTAGAACAGATCCGTCAGGTCCATGGCCATGCCGTAGTCCACCAGCTGCTTGAGCTGGGAAGCGTTCACGTTGAAGAAATCGGGCAGATCGTTGGCGGCGATCTGGGCGCTCAGCTTCTCGTTGTACTGGGTATCGGGCACCGTCCACTCATACTGGACATCCACGCCCAGCAGATCCCGGTAGGCGTTGAACCAGATGTTGTCGGTGAGTACGTCGTTCTTCTTGTCGATGAAGCCCTGCAGGGTGTCGCTGATGCTCTTGCAGGTGGTCAGGGTGACCATTTCCTCCTCCGCGGACGCCATGACGCCGCAGGAGAGCACCATCAAGAGAGCCATGAGGACCGCGAGAGCGCGCTTGAAGTGAGACATGTGTGTACCTCCCTTTATCAGTTTAATATACCAAAATGATTATACCATCGCACGTCCATAACGGAAAGGTGTTTGTTTTTTACATCAGTGCGCTCTTCTTTACGTTTTTCCCTCCCGGTACGCCCGGGGCGTTACGCCCACATAGCGCTGGAACAGCTTGGCAAAGTGCCGGGCGTCCCGAATGCCCACCTTCCGGGCCACGTCCGCGATTTTGTCGCCGCTCTCCCGGAGCAGCACGCAGGCCTTGCGCATGCGCGCCTGCAGGATGTAATCGTTCAGGTTGATGCCCATCCGTTCCTTGAAAATGCGGGACAGGTAGCTGGGATTGTAATGGATCAATTCCGCCAGCGCCGTCAGGGAAAGGGGCTCGGAGACGTGCGTCTCGATGTATTCCGTGAGGGTGTCGGTGAGGCTGGTCTGGTCCTCCTCCCTCTTTATGCCGCCGCCCAGCAGGGCCCGGGCCTGGCCCCGCAGGTAGGAAAAGGCGTCTGGCCAGCGGAGGAAGCTGTCTACCGAGCGGAAGGACGGGGCGCTGGAGCCGTCAGACGGCCCGCCGGAGACGCTTGCCCGCTCGGCTCCGGAAATGAGCTGGAGCATCAGGGCGATGTAGATCCTGGTATACTGCCGCTCGTCGGGCCGCTCGTCCCTTTGAAGGTCGGAAAACAGCTGGTCCATGCTTTGAAGATACCGGTCGTTTTCTCCCCGGGAGAGCATAAACTCCATGGACTCGATCAGGGTCATGCGCCGCTAGGCTGGGACCGGAGAAAAAGCTGTGCCTCTCCCCCGCCCTTGGCGGTCAGCGCTTCGGCAAGGCACGCCTCCAAGTCCACTTGGCTCTCCCCCGCCCCATGCTGGATCAGCCAGCATTCCTCGCCCTCTGAAAGGGGCACGGCGGCAAACCGCCCAGCCCCGCCGGGCAGGATGCGCTCCGCCGCCTTTGTCAGGACGGAAGTGTCTTCGCCCCGGGTCCTTGCAAACACCAGCCTGACAGGCGCGTCCCCGTCAAGGCCGAGAATGCCCAGCATGGCCCTGTCCACAGGCGCGCCCCGCCGTATGGCCTCCACCGCGCCATGCCGCCTGTCCGCGTCCACGGAGCCGTCCGGGGCGTTGTCCTCCGCCGCCTCCCGGGCCATTTCCCGGACCGCCCGGACGATGACCTCATCGTCCTCCGTCTTGAGAAGATACCGCACGCCCTTTTGCTGTATGGCCGTGTATACGTAGTCAAATTCCCCATAGCCGGTCAGGAACAGTATGCGGCAGGAGGGCCATTTTTCCCGTACCAGGCGCATCAGCTCCAGCCCCGTCATTTTGGGCATGCGGATATCCGATATGAGAAGCTCGATCTTCTCCTTTTCCAGCATCTCCCTGGCCTGGATGCCGCTGTAGGCCTTGCGCACGTCCATGTCCGGGAACTCGCTTCGCATCAGGTCATGGAGCCAATCCACGATGTGCGGTTCGTCATCCACGATCAGCAGTCTCATTTTCCCTCACCTCGGCACGGATAATCATACGGACGCACAGCCCGCCCAGGGGCGAGCGCAAAAGCTCGAACCCCAGGCCGTCGTCCGAACGGAGCTTTAAGCGGTGGCAGATGTTTTTCAGCGCCGTCACCTCGCCTGCCACGTCCTCCATGGACTCTATGAGGCGGTTCAGGTCCGCCTCGGAGAGCACGTCGCTGTTGTCCTCCACGGTGTTCACGCAGCTTCCGCTCTCGTCGTAAAACCGTACCCGGATCAGTCCGCCCTCCACCACGTCCCGCATGCCGTGCTCGAAGGCGTTTTCCAGCACCGGCTGGAGGATCAGCCTGGGGGCAAGGAGCTGGCGCACCGTGTCCGGCACCTCTCCAAACTCCACGGATATGCGGCTTCCGAAGCGCATCTGCTGGATCTTCGCGTAGATGCGGGCGTGCTCCGCCTCCATTTCCAGGGGCACCAGCTGCTCGGAATTGCGGGTGATATAGCGGAAATACTCGCCCATATAGCCCGAGAACCGGACGGCATTGTCCCAATCCTGCCTTTTCACCATACGGTGGAGCATGAAATAGCTGTTGTACAGGAAGTGGGGATTGATCTGGGCCTGGAGCTGCATGATCTCGGAGCGCCGCAAAAGCAGCTCCTGCTTGAGGGACCGGTTGACGTACTCGTCCAGCATTTCCGCGGTCTGGTTGAAGCTCTGGTACACGTCGCTGAATTCGTCGTGGCGGTGATGCTGGATCTTCACCGACAGATCCCCCTCCCGGATCCTGTGGAACGCGGCCATCAGCTTTTGAAGGGGCTGATGGACCAGGGCGTTGGTGCCCTGCACCAGCATGATGATCAATACCAGCACCGCCGCGGTCAGGGCGATAAAGTAGGGCATGTATTTTGCGGAGGCGCCGGTCAGATCCCGCTCCCGGGTGAAATTGAACAGGGCGCACCGCAAGAAGGGAGACCGGGCGCAGGTGACGTAGTACGCCTCCCCGCCCACGGACAGACGGAGCACGTCGCCTTCCCGCATATCGGCCAGGTTCCCCTTCGCCTCCTCCCACAGTTTCTCCGCCTCCGCCGAATTCCGGGCCATAAGGGCGCTGCCGTCATAGACCACCACGCTCTGTGTGGGGATCGTGCTTTTCATGCCCTTCAGGTCGCCGGTGATGGAATCGGTGGACAGCCTCACCACCAGGGCATAATAGGGCCTTTTGCTGGTGTCGTTGATAAACACGGAGGAATAGAGCGTTCCGTCCTTCATGGAGATGATGCCCCGGGCATTCTGGGCCAGGGTCAGTATCAGGTCGGAGTCCTCCTCCGACATGACGTCCAGTCCGGCTCTGTCATTGAGCTTCATGCCGATGGGCGCAAGGTATATGGTCACTGTGTCCACATAGGCGCAGGACTGGCGGATGCTCAAAAGGTTGTCTCTCAGGGTGTTGATGCGCCGGCCCCGCTCGTAGATGCTGAAATACTGATAGCGGCTCGCAAGGCTCCCCACCGAGCTGTCGTTGATCACCTCGATGTCCCGCTGGGTCAGCCTGTGCAGCTCATCGTCCACCGACTGGAGATAAAAGGCCATCTGGGCCTTTTTGGTTTCGATGGTCTCCATGATCAGCTGCTTGCCGCTGGTGCCGTACAGGGAAAGGCCCACCGCGTAGAGAGGTATGGCGGCGACGATAAACAGCATGGCCATTTTGGCCTTGATGGATTTGCGAATGCCCATATTGATCCCCCGCAAGGATGGATTCCTGCCTTTGCCGCTATGATTATAACCCAAAAAGGTTCCCTTGGCAACCCCGGGAGCGAAACGGGTACGCGGGAAAGGATTTCAGACGCGCTCGGCGATCCGTCATGAAAACATGAAGTCCTGTTGCGGCCGCCAAACAGCGAAAGCCCTTGACAAATCAGGGGCTTTCAGCGCGCTGACAAACATGGTTTGTCAACGCGGGAGTGCAGGATTTGTGCATCTGCGATGCGCGGGCAAGCCGGAGGGCTTCCACAGCAAAATCAAGGTCGCCAAACGGATCGGCTGCGGCCGCAGGGACGACGCATAGTTTTTTCCCTCGTTCGCTTTCCCGCCCTGCCTGCCGCTTGGCCTGAATCCCTCAGCTTTCCGTGAAGAACCGGAAAACGGCAGATCGCGATTCCGGGCAGACCAGGCGCATGCCCCTCGTTTGATCAACAAAAAGAGGCACCATGAATATCTCATGATGTCTCTTTTTTCAGGTATGCAGTTCAAATACCGGATGGATCAACGATCCTTCCTTGCGGTCACTCGGCCTGAATGGAGGACACGACGAGGCCCCACACCAGTTCCGCGTTCTCATCGGAAAGGGGCATGCAGGTCACCTCGAGAGCATAGCCGGCTTCGGTAGTGAACATCACGCTCACGGAATCCTGCTCGGGAAGCTTATAGGTGACGCAGGGGAGACCGTTCACCGTGGCCACTTCCACCTCGGTCACATCTTCCAGAGAGGACAGATACTCCGCGTATTCCTCAATGGACATCCCGTTTACGTCAACATACATCACGGCGACCGCGGCAGAACCATCTTCGGGCATGAAATACCCGATATAGCCGTTCGCCTGATCCTCTTCGGAAAGCTCCATCGGATTGAGCCCCTCAGGCAGCCAGATCTTGACGGCGACTTCGTCAAAAGAATAGAACTCGCCGTTCACATTGCCGGCTTCGATGACGGACGCAAAATCCTCCCAATTGATGGCGGGAGCCTCTTCCGCGAGGCCGACGGTCATCATCACGCACAGCGCGATCAGTGCACACAGTACTTTTTTCATTGAAACACAACCTTCCTTTCTTTGTCGTTCGTTGCGGAACTTTGCATATTATACTCTCACCACTTTAGCTCAGTACTCTATATACGTTAGCGTCCAGTTAAATCACACAATCTTCCTTATCCAGCCTTTTCCGTTCCGGCGCGGCATCCCCGCTCCCTCGCGTCGCCTTTTTGCGCAAAGAGACTCCCGCAGGGCACATTCATGGGAGCCTGGCGCCCAGGGCAAACAGGGGATTCGTCTCCACGGCATTTCCATTCGCCTAAAAGGTTGAAATCCGCCTCGCAATTGGATACAACGATCATATGGATCATCCGATTTTTCAATGCCCTAAATGAAAAAATGCTCATGAAGGAGCGCCCGTGCCCTTTGGAGGCTGCTTGCTCAAATATTGTGAGTAGTTGCGCTGGCGCACCAGTTGTGATATAATCTCAGTATAATATGCTCGGTACTTCCTGATTGTTCTTCTTTATATTTTTGTGCAAGGTGGGTATCGGCCATGAACAGCAAACGGAAGGGGACCATTCTGGCAGCTTCCCTTGGAAGCGCCGTTCTTGTATTCATCCTGGTTTTCGGCACAATCTGGACGGGCAGCGTCGCCAGGAACGATACGGAAAGGGCAGTCCGATCCG
>CADAGW010000227.1:1579-5737 GCA_902787475.1 uncultured Eubacteriales bacterium | reverse complement strand
CAATATGGCCAGGAGGCGGAAGCGTCCCTGCCCGAGGATCTGCCGGGCAACGACCGCATGGAGCCCCCGGAGCGTACCCTCCTGGTGCGGGATACGGATGAAAAATACATCGCCTACGCCCGGTATTCCTCCTGGCTCATGAGTGAAAGGATACTGGATTTCGCCCATGCCCTGCGAACGGAAATGGGGGACAGCCGGCTGGTGGTGTTCTTTTACGGGTATCTGTTTGAGCTCTACGACCCCCGTACCGGCCATTTCATGCTCACGAAGGTATTGGACAGCCCGGATATTGACGCCCTCACCAGTCCCATATCCTACACCGACCGCAACGAGGGCGGCGTGGGGGCGCTGATGAGCCCGGCGGACACCGTCACCGCCCACGGCAAGCTGTGGATCGTGGAGAACGACGTGCGCTCGCCCAACATCATCCGAAAGCCCCTGGACGCGGGCAGCGACTGGGTGGACAAGGTGACCAGCATCGAGCTGTACAACCAGATCCTGACCCGGGAGGCGGGCCAGATGCTCATACACGGCCTGGGCTGCTGGTATATGGACCTGTGCGGCTTCGGATGGCACCAGCATCCCATGATCTGGGATCACATATCCGGGATACACGAGCTGTTTAAGGCCCTTCGCCCCGCCCTCAGGCCCATACGCCCCGAGGTGGCGGTGCTGGTGGATGAGGAGGGCATGTTCCGCCAGGGCCACGCGGACTGGCTGGGCGTGAACCTTCTCTACCGCACGCGCCTGAGCTTCTACCGGGCGGGAGTGGAGTTTGGACTGTATACCGCCAAAGATTTCGAGGACGGCAGAGTGGAAGGGGCCAAGGCGGCGTTTTGCCTTGCGCCATTTGAGATGACCCGGGAGCGGGCGGACAGGCTCCGCGCCGCCGCCGCCCGGGGGCATACGTCCCTGGTGTTCCTGCACGGCTTCGGGGCGTCGGACGGGGAGGCCGTGCGGGCGCTGACGGGCATGGAATTCGCCGTGGAGGAGAGCGAAATGTGCGATCTGTCCATGGCGGGATCGGCCATATGCTGGCAGGACGAGAGATGGGGACGGCAGGAGGCCTGTCCCGCCGCCTGGGTGCTCTCCGGCGGGGAAGAGCTGGCCCGCTACACAAGCGGCCCCCTGGCAGGAAAGACGGCGGCGGCCATTCACCGGGGAGAGGAATACACCGCGCTCTTCGCCGGGGCCACGGAGCTTTCCCCGGAGGCGGTGCGGCTTCTCTGTCGGCTGGGCGGCGCCCACATCTACTGCGAAACGGACGACACCTTCCTCTGCGGCGGGGGCATATACATGCTCCATACCTCCCGGAAAAAGGGCGAAAAGACGGTTCGCCTCAAGGAAAAACAGCGCCTGACGGCATGGCCCTCCGGCGAGGAAATCTATACAGACACCCTGACGATTTCGGAGAGCGGCGCCACAGGCCTGTGGATCGCCAAAGAGATGTGGGACAGAGCCCGCGAAAGGAGCGCTGATACATGAATCCGATCCGTTCTCCCTGGAAGGGGACCATGACCGCCCGGGAGCGGTTTTTGCGCCAGATGCACTACCGGAGCGTGGACCGGTGCTTCAATATGGAGTTTGGATACTGGAAGGAGAACTTCCGGGTTTGGAAGATGTTCATGGACAACGGCATCACCAACAACGCCCAGGCGGACCGGTTTTTCAGCTTCGACCGCATCGAAGGCGTAAGCGGCAATGTGTGGATGAGCCCGCCTTTCCCCGAAAGGGAGATCGGCCAGACCGACACCCGCCGCATCCTGCAAAACAGCGACGGCCTCATCGCCGAGGTGCCCCTGGACCGGCACGACACCATTCCCCACTACCTCAAATCCTCCGTGGTCACGCCCGAGGACTGGAAACGGGTGAAGGAAGAGCGCTTCCGCCTGGACGACCCCGCCCGGGTGATCGACGTGGACGCGGTGCGCCGGGCCCATCCCGACGACAGGGACTATCCCCTGGGCGTGTACTGCGGCTCCATGATCGGCAAGATCCGGGACATGCTCACCTTCGAGGGGGTGTGCTACGCCATATACGACTACCCCGAAATGGTGGAGGACATGGTGGAGACCTGCTGCTGTCTGGTGGAGCGTGCCCTTGATCAGCTTCTGCCCGCCGTGCAGTTCGACTACGCCAGCGGCTGGGAGGACATATGCTATAAAAACGGCCCCATCGTGTCCGTGCCCTTCTTCCGGGACGTGGTCATGCCCCGCTACAAGCGCATCCGCAAAAAGCTGGATCAGTACGGCGTCGACATATGGTATACCGACTGCGACGGGGACGTCAGGCCCATACTGCCCTACCTGTTGGAGGGCGGCATCAACTGCCTGTTCCCCTACGAGGTCAATTCCTGCGCCCACCCCGGGGAGCTGCTGGATCAGTACGAGGGCCGGCTCCGCATCATGGGCGGCGTGGACAAGATGGAGCTGGGCAAGGGCCCCGAGGCCATAAAGGCGTACCTTCAAAGTCTCGAAAAATACGTGGCCCGGGGCGGCTATATCCCCTTCTGCGACCACCGCTGTCCGCCCAACGTGAAGGAAGAGGATTACCTGTACTATCTGGATCTGAAGGAGAAAATGTTCGGCATGCGGGCGTGACGGATCGACCATGAAAAAGGGGTGCGCATATGCAGGACGTGAGGCCGGATACCTGGAGCGCGGTGGACGGGCTGGGCCGCATCCTGCCTGAAAACGGGCAGGTGGGCGGGCCCAGGGAACGGTTCGTGGGCATGTTTTTCTGGACCTGGCACAACCGGTACGATTCTCCCCATGACGCGGTGAACATGGCCTGGGAGACGCCGAATCGGGGCGCGCGGACCCTCAACATGCAGGACGTGATGGACCGGCACCCCGAGGCCAAGAACGACTACGACCATCCCGCCTGGCAGGGCATGGGCAGTGGGAACGGCCTGGGCAGCGGCCACTGGAACGAGCCGGTGTACGGGTATTACTACTCCGACGACCCCTGGGTGCTGCGCCGCCAGGCGGAGCTGTTGGCAAACGCCGGGGTGGACGCGGTGATATTCGACAACACCAACGGCGTGGACACCTGGGAGAAGGGCTATATGGCGCTGGGCCGGGCCTTTGAAAAGGCGAAGAAGGACGGGGTCCGCGTGCCCGGCATGGCGTTTTTGCTGCCCCTTCACTACCCCTACGATCCGGCCAACGCGGAGAAAAACCGGCGGCAGCTGCGGGAGCTGTATGAAAAGGTATACAGGATCGGCCTGTTCAGGGACATATGGTTTTACTGGAAGGGCAGGCCGCTGGTCATGGGCTACCCGGACGCCCTGGATCCAAACGACCCCGTGGAGAAGGAGATACTGGACTTTTTTACCTTCCGGCCCTGCCAGCCGTCCTATTATCTGGGGCAGACCAGGAAGGACATGTGGGGCTGGCTGGCGGTGTATCCCCAGAGTGTGTACGCAAATGCCGACGGCACGCCGGAGGAGATCACCGTGGGCGTGGCCCAGAACACCAACGCCCGGTGCGCCCAGGAGCGGCAGGTGAGCGTGATGAACGGATACGACATATTCGGCCGCTCCTACACCTCCCGGGGCTTTGACCCCAGCCCGGACGCCTCCCTCAGAGGGGCCAACTTTCAGGAGCAGTGGGACAGGGCCCTGGCGGTGGATCCGGAGTTCGTGTTCGTCACCGGCTGGAACGAGTGGATCGCCGGGCACCGGCGGGTGCGCTGCGGCGTGGCCAACGGCTTCAGCGACGAGTTCGACGACGAGCACAGCCGGGACTGCGAGCCCAGCCTGGGCCGGCTGAAGGATCACTATTACTGCCAGCTCTGCGCCAATATCCGCCGCTTCAAGGGCGTAAGGAGCGCTCCGTCTCCCGCGGGCCCCACATCTCTGGGCCTTGATTCCGCCCCGGAGGAGTGGGAACGGCTGGGCACGGCCTACGAGGACTACCAAAAGGACCTGTCTCCCCGGCGAGCCCAGGGGTATGAATACTATGAGAGCGACACGGGTCGAAACGGCATATGCCTCTGTCGGGTGAGCCACGACGGGGAAAATGTGTATTTCGAGGCGGTGTGCCAGGGGCCCCTGTCCGATCCCGGCGGCGAGGCATGGATGCGGCTTTTGATCCGCACAGGCCAGGCGGGGCCCACCTGGGAGGGCTTTTCCTACATCGTCAACCGGGTCTCCCC
>CADAGW010000227.1:0-1524 GCA_902787475.1 uncultured Eubacteriales bacterium | reverse complement strand
TGCGAATACCGCCTGGCGGGAAACCGGCTGGTGATCGCCGTGCCCAGACATCTGATCGGCGCGGATATGCCTATGTTTCGCCTGTGGTTTAAGTGGTGCGACAACTGCCCTTTGGACGGGGACGTGATGAGCCTGTATACCCGGGGAGACGCCTCCCCCGGGGGCCGGTTCACGTTCTCTTATACGGGCACGGACGGAGAAGAATGACCGGACATAAACGAGAAACGGGAGGGAGACACAACCATGCGGTACCGCTTTGAAAATGACGGAAGTCTTCATATCTGCGGCCTCCTGTCCTCCTATCCGGAGATCGACGGGGTGCCTTTGCGGCCCCTGCGGGTGACGGCGGAGGGCAGCAGGGCGGTATTTGACGCCGCCCGAGGCCGGCTGGAATTGTGCGTATCGGAGGAGGAAAGCGGCCTGCGCCTTTCCTGCCTGGTGCGGGGGTTTGAGGACGCCCACGACATATCTCCCATCGGAGATGCCCGTCTGGATGGGTTTTCGGCGGGCTTCCGGCAGGGACTGGGGATCACCGGGCCCTCGGGCCGGTTCCATCTGGAGAAGGGGAAGCGCTTTTCCTCCGACGGCCTCATCGCCCTCAAGGCAGAAGAACAATGGCTGGCCCTGTGGGCGGATGATCACCTCCATTACCGCCACCATTACGATGTGGACGGCTATTCCCTGTCCGCCCGGTTTGACGCGGAGGGGACGCTGGCGGGGGAGACCCGCCTGCCGGACATCCGCTTTGCCATGGGCAGGGACATAGACCGCCTTCTCTCCTCCTGCGCTTCTTCCATTGCCCGGGCCATGGGCGCCCGTCGGCAGGAAAAACCCGCCTTCCACTGGTGCTCCTGGTACTACCTTTACCACAATCTGGACATGAACATCCTGCGGGACTATGTGTCCGGCTTTCAGGGGAAAGCCGACTTTTCCCACATCCAGATCGACGCGGGCTATTTCCCCTCCGCCGGGGACTGGCTCATCTCCAACGAACGGTTCCCCCAGGGCATGGAGGCGGCGGGACAAGTCATCCGTCAGGGCGGCTTTGAGCCCGGCGTGTGGATCGCGCCGTTCATGGTGGGGGATCAGTCCAGATTGTTCAAGGAGCACCCGGACTGGATGCTCCGCAAAAAGGACGGGAGCCTGGTCAAGGGAGCCGAAATGTACAACGAGCCCAAGATGTGGGGCTATCTGGACTTTGAGCTTTACGTGCTGGACACCAGCCATCCGGAGGCCATGGAGTATCTTCGCCAGGTGTTTGCCACCTACCGGAAGTGGGGCTACACCCTGTTTAAGACCGACTTCCTTCTCTGGGGCCTGCAGGATTCCCAAAACGTGGCCCGCCACACCCCGGGCAAAACGTCCTTTGAATACTTCCGGGACGTGATGGTGATGATCCGCCAGGCCATAGGCGACGCCCGCTGGCTGGGCTGCATCGCGCCGTTTTTGCCCTGTGTGGGATGCGTGGACATGATGCGGATCGCGGGCGACGTGGGGGCCCAGTGGGACGACACCGGCTTCGGC
>CADAGW010000226.1 GCA_902787475.1 uncultured Eubacteriales bacterium | reverse complement strand
TCACGGGATATTCCGCGTCCGGGGAGAAGCCGTAGTCGGGCATCTTCATGCACTGGGCGTAGTGGCGCATGTCCTCCATGCCCGTCTCCTCGTCGCAGCCCAGTATCAGCCGCACGCCGTCTTTGAGCTTCACGCCCGCGTCCCGCACCGCCCGCATGGCGTACAGCGCCGCCAGGGCCGGGCCCTTGTCGTCGTTGGTGCCCCGGCCGTACATGCGGCCGTTTTCCACCACGCCGCCGAAGGGAGGCCGGGTCCAGCCGTCGCCCACAGGCACCACGTCCAGATGGGCCAGCATGCCCATGGTCTTTTCGCCCTGGCCCAGCTGCGCATGGCCCGCGTAGCCGTCCAGATTGGCCGTCTCAAAGCCCATGTCAGAGGCGGTTTTGAGCGCCAGCTCCAGCATGTCCGCCGTGGGCTTGCCAAAGGGCTTTCCCTCCCCCTCGTTTTCCCCCAGCACGCTGGGCACAGCCACCCATCTTTTCAGGGTTTCGATCATCTCGTCCCGCCAGCCGTCGATCAGCCTGTCGATCTCCTGATTATGCTCTCTCATTTCATTCACCCCTTCGCTTCCATATAATATCGCATCCCCGCCCGAAGGGCGGAAAAGGGGATTCCAAAGGGACAAGTCCCTTTGGTCAGGGAGTCTGAGGGGCAGACTGCCCCTCAGCGCCTCCCCCGTTCCTCTCCGTCTCCTCCCCGTGCAGCGCCTCGTATACCGCCCGGGCCGTCTTTTCCGATATGCCCTCGGCCTGGGTCAGGGTCTCCACGTCCGCCTCCAGCAGGGCCTCCACTGTCTTAAACCGGGTCAGAAGGGCCTTCTTCCGCTTGGGCCCCACCCCCTCGATCTCGTCGAGCCGGGACGCCATACTGGCCTTGGTGCGCAGCGCCCGGTGCCGGGTGATGCCGAAGCGGTGGGCCTCGTCCCGGACCCGCTCGATCAGGTGGAGCGCCGGACTGTGCCGGTCAAGAAGGATGGACTCCTCCTGATCCGGCAGCACGATCTCCTCCAGCCGCTTGGCCAGGCCGAAGGCCGGCACGCTGATCCCCGCCGCCTCCATGCCCTCCAGAGCCGCGTTGAGCTGGCCCCGCCCGCCGTCGATCAGTATCACGTCCGGCAGCTCCGAAAAGCTGCCCCCCTCCGGCGGCAGGCCCTTCTGGGCCCTCTCCTCGATCTCGCGGAGGCCGTGGCTGAGCCGCCTTTCAATGGTCTCCTTCATGGAGGCGTAGTCGTTGGCCCCCTCCACGGTGCGGATTCTGAATATCCGGTAGTCCTTTCGGGAGGCCAGGCCGTGCTTCATCACCACCATACTCCCCACGGACTGAGCCCCCTGGGTATTGGATATGTCGTAGCCCTCGATCCTCACGGGCATCTTCCCCAGCCCCAGCACCTCGCCCAGGGCTCTCGCCGCCCCGTCGGTGCGCTCGTAGCTGTTTTTAAGCCGCGCCTCCCGCTTCTGGGCGTTCTCCCGGGCGTTCTTGGCCGCGATGTCCATCAGCTGCCGGGCCTCGCCCCGCTGGGGCACCCGCACCGTCACCTTGGCGCCCCGGGTCTCCGTGAGGAGCTCTGAGAGCGTCTCCTCCTCGGGAATGTCGTGGGACACCAGGATCTCTCTGGGCGGCCGCACCGCATTGCCGTAATACTGGAGCATGAAGGAGGACAATACGCTTCCCGGCTCCTCCCCGGCGCACCGCTCGAACACCCGGTTTTCAGAGCCGATGATCCGCCCCTCCCGCACCACCAGCTGCTGCACGTAGGCGTCGTCCCCCTGCTCCGTGAAATACAATACGTCCCGGTCCCCGCCGCCGGCGATCATGGCCTTCTGCTTCTGCATCACGTCCTCGATGGCCTGGATCCGGTCCCGCAGGGTGGCCGCCCGCTCAAACTGCATGGCCCGGGCCGCCTGGCGCATCTCCTCGGTGAGGCCCTGCACCACGCCCTCCGCGTGGCCATTCAGGAAATTCACCACGTTTTTGACTACCTGGGCATAGGCGTCTTCGCTCACCTTCCCCGCGCAGGGGGCCAGGCACTGGCCGATCTCGTAGTGCACGCAGGGCCGTATGGGCTTTTTGAGGGGCAGCTTGTGGGCACAGGTGCGAAGGGGAAAGTTCACCCGCACCACGTCCATGACCTCCCGCACCGCCGTGGCCCCCGGGTAGGGCCCGAAATATTTGCACCCGTCCTTCTCCGGCCGGCGCACCAGTGTCAGCCGGGGAAAGGGCTCGTTGGGGTCCAGCCGCAAAAAGGGATAGTGCTTGTCGTCCTTTAGGAGGATATTGTACCAGGGCCGATAGCGCTTGATCAGGTTGCACTCCAGAATCAGCGCCTCCAGCTCGCCCCCCACCAGCACCGTGTCGAAGTCGTCGATCTTCTCCACCATCGCCCGCACCTTGGGGGTATGATCGGCGCTGTGATGGAAATACTGGCTCACCCGGTTTTTCAGGTTCACCGCTTTCCCCACATAAATGACTTCGCCCTGGTGCTTCATAATGTAGCACCCGGGCGAGTCGGGCAGCTCGTGCAGTTTTCTCTCTACCGTCTCGTTCACAGCTTCACGTCCCGCTTGGCCCTTTCGGCCTCCTCCTGTGTGATCTCGTCCTGGGAATACCGGGCCCGGTCATAGAGCGCCTCAAAGGCATCAAGGTCGCCGATCCGGGTGTTCACCTGGCACAGCGCCTCCCGGGCCGTCATGCTCTTTATCCCCGGCATGCCCTTTTCGTTCTTCCGGTAGATCAGGGTCAGAAGGAATCGGACCCTGTCCCGGGGCGACAGGCTCTCCCACTTGGGATCCCGCTTCACCAGCCGGGCCAGCCGCTTTTTCAGCTCCCCGGCGAAGCCCTCGTTCTCCTCGTCGTAGTCCGTCAGCTTCTCCCGCACGTCCACGTATTCCTCCGACACGCCCTGGGAAAAGCGGGCCATCCACGCCCGAAGGGACTTTTGGAACCGGACCAGGAACTTGCTGAACTTGCGGATCAACAGCACCAGAATGATGACGAGTATGATGGCCGCCGCCGCCATGGCGATGATCTCGGAAATGTCCCAGCCCGAGGCCGATTCCTCGGCCCTGAATATATCAAGGCCCGAATCCTCCATCCGCTGGGCGCGCATCACGTATTCGTCCTTGGGCAGAAGCAGCCGGTTGATCCAATCGATCACCGCCACTATGGCCCGGCCAAAGGCCGCCGCCGCCGCGGAGGCCCAGCGCCGGAGGGTGTCGATGCAGGCAAAGCCCGCCACGATCAGGGCAAACACGCTCAGGATCACACGGTTGCGCCAGAGTATGGTCTTGGGAGGCCGGTAGGCCTGGGTGGACACGGCCCCCGCCGCAAGGGCCCGCTCGTTGAGCAGAAAGCCCGTCACCAGCAGAAAGCCCGCCCCGAAAAAGTACAGCCATTTGGCCATCACCGGGTCCCGGATAGCGTTGGAGGAGAAAAAGCCCACTACCAGGTACACCACCACGCCGCTTACGGAGGAGCGCAGGTTCACGGCCTCCCCGGTGGCGATGCTGAACACGCCCATAAGGAGAGTGGCCGCCAGGCCCACGGCGAACACGGCCCGGTAGCCCAGCATCGCCTCCGCCAGAAAATCGGGCGGAGCGAAGGTGACACCCGCCGCGATGGCCAGGGCGCAAAGAACCGCCGCCACCACCCGCAGGGGGAAGCGGATCTGCCGGGTCTTCACCGGCAGGGCGTCGGAGCGGAGGCTCCGGTCCGGGTCCGGGTCGCTGCCCATGTGCCGGGTGGACACGTGCTGAGCCGCCGCCTGTGACGCCTTTTTGCCCCCCAGGGACTGGGGCACGAGCATGATCAGAAGGCTCACGGGCAGCATCACCGCCGCCGCCATCAGGCCCGGCGTGAAATCCTCCAGTATCCACTGGGACAAAAGCATCATCACCGGCGCGAAGCACAGATAAAAATACAGCGCGCACACGACCCGGTTCAAAAACGCCTTCATGTCACCCGTGCCCCTCCTCGCGTCAATGATCGTCCGTCAATAATATTCCGACCCCGCCCGAAGGGCGGCAAAATAGGATTCCAAAGGGGCGCACGTAGCCGCCGCCCAGTGGGCGAAATGCGGCGGAGTAAGCCCAATGAGCAAGGAAGCTTTTGGATATACGGATTCCAAAAGCGACCATTGCGAATTGAGGACCGCACGTAGCCGCCGCCCAGTG
>CADAGW010000225.1 GCA_902787475.1 uncultured Eubacteriales bacterium | reverse complement strand
GGCATAAACCAGAAGAACCGGCCAGTGGAACACAAAGGCTCCCAAAAGTGCCAGCGGAATGGCGATGCCCCACATGCACACGGCAAGGCTGTACATATCAAACAGGGTATCTCCTCCTCCATCCAGTACGCCATTGATCGTGATCGTGTTAACGCAGCGTCCGATCATGTAGACCGCCATGATGACCATCATGCCGTTCAGGTAGCTGCGGGCAGAATCGGTCAGAATGACCACGTGAGAAATAAATGGGATGACAGCCAGCACCAGTACGGTAGAAATAATGCCGACGATGTAGGAATCCTTCATCAGGCGGATGCCGTACGCTTTTCCTCGTTCCAGCTTTCCTGCACCAAGTTCATTGCCAACGATGATACCGGCCGCAGTGCCGATGCCGTTGCATGCGCAGCAGATCAGATCCCGGACCACCGCGGCAACCGAGTTGGCCGCTGCCGCATCCGTGCCCATATGTCCCATGATCGCTGTATAGGAGGTGAATCCGACACCCCAGAGCAGGGAGCCGCCAAGAAGCGGCAGAAACTGCCGGCGGAAATCAGTAGAAAGTGTCCGGTCACCCGAAAACAGGCGGCTGATCTCCGGATGGATATAACCTGCGCCGGCTGAGACTATAAAGCACAAAGCCAGCTCGATAACACGGGATATGGTCGTTGCCAGCGCCGCGCCCCTTGCTTCCATCGCCGGGATGCCAAACAAGCCAAAGATCAGGACGGCGTTGAACAGGATGTTCAGAATGACGGCACTGCTGCTGATCCAGGCACTGGGCGTGACGTGATCTGTTACCTTCATCATTGCCAGATAGCACTGGGAGATCCCGGTCAGCAGGTAGGACCAGCCAGCGATCTGCAGATACATGCTGCCGATATGGATCAGGCTGGGATCTGCCCGCGTTCCGGGGCGGGTTTTAATGGGTTCCAGGTGCCGCGGAGGTAGGCGATGAGATACAGTACGAACACCAGGGTGTTGTGGGCGATCATGCAGGCCCAGGCGGACACCAGGCCCATGTGGAGCAGCTGGGTGCAGATGAAGGTGCCCACGATGCGCACCGTCCACATGCCGATGATGTTGTATACGAAGGGCTGGCGGGTCTTGCCCACGCCCATCATCATGCCCTCCACGATGATGGAGAAGCCGTAGAGGGGCTCGGAGACGGCCACCATGCGAAGCACCGTGCCGCCCAGGGCGATGACGTCGGGGTCGTTTGAGAACAGCCCCACCAGGGCCGGGGCGCTGACGAAGAGGGCCGCGCCGGAGAGGATCATGAGGCCGATCTCGATGGGGATGAACAGGCGGGCCAGGCTCTTCATCTTCTTTTCGTCCTGGGCCCCGTAGGCGTTGCCGGTGAGGGTTGCGGCGGCGGTCTGCATGCCGTAGCCGGGGATGTAGAAGGCGGATTCCACGGTGTTGGCGATGGTGTGGGTGGCGGTGGAGAGCTCGCCCAGGGAATTGATCATGCTGGCGAAGAACACAAATCCAAGGGTGGTGCCAAAGCGCTGGAGCATGTTGGGGAAGGCGATTTTGGCGCAGGGGGCCAGTATGGACATGTCGGGTTTCAGGCTCATGCCCCGGGGGGAGACCATGGGGTGCTTAAAGAGGATGAAGGTAATGTGTATGCCGCCCCAGGCGAAGGAGATGGCGCTGGCCGCCGCCGCGCCGATGACGCCCCAGCCCGCGCCGGGCATGGTGAAGGTGAGGCCCAGGACGGTGAGAGTGCGGGTGGGATAGATCAGCAGGAAGTTCAGGATCACGTTGATGGCGTTGACGATGACGCCCACCTTCATGGGGGACTTGGTGTCCCCGGCGGCGCGGAGCACGGTGCCGAATATGAGGGAGGCGCACCGGGGCAGCATGGGCAGGTAGATGATGAGGAAGTAGGTGCCCGCCAGGTCCCGTATGGTCGGGTCCACCCGCATCCACACCGGCACCGCCCGGCTGACGGCGGCGCAGAGTACGGTGGAGAGAAGGCCGGCGGCGACGACCACGAAGGCGGACTGGGCGGCCACCTTTTTGGCCACGCCCTTGTCCCCCGCCCCGCAGGCCCGGGCGATCATGGCCAGAAAGCCCACGCCCAGGGCGGAGAAGGTGCTGATGATCAGCCAGCCCACCGTGCCCGTGGCCCCTACGGCGGCGGTGGCCTGCCGCCCCAGGGAGCCTACCATGGCCGTGTCGATATACTGTACCGCCGTCTGCATGACCTGTTCCACGATGGTGGGCCAGGCCAGGGCCGCGATGACCCGGAAGAGGGATTTTTCGTGACTGGTCGATAGAATGTGTGCCATCCGCTCACTCCTGAAAGATGATAGTAGGGGTCACTGTATCAGCTTGACGAACTCGGAAAGAAGGTCGCTGTATCGGCTCTCGTCCACGCACTGGCGGGCCAGGAGGATGTCGTCGGTGATGATGTTGTCCACGTTCCGCTCGATGAGGGTGCGCATGCGGTTGCCGTTGTTCACCGTCCAGGCGTAGATCTGCTTGCCCGCGTTGTGCACCCGGGAGGTGAGGCGGGCCGTGGCGCTGGTGGCCTCCACGCTGAAATGATCTGCGGCGGATAGACGGGTGATGTCGCCGAAGGCCAGGCTGGTGACGTAGACGGTGGTGACGGTGTCGTCGATCCTTTTGACGTTTTCAAGAACCCGGTAGACCTGGGAGGTGATGACGCACTGGTCCATGAGGTCGTATTCCCGGATGATGTCTATGACGGCCTGCTCGAAGTCGGTCTCCCGGCCGGTGGGCTTTAACTCAATGTTCAATTTGAGGCCGGTGTCGCGGGCGTATTCCGCCGCCTCCCGGAGGGTGGGCACCTTTTCGCCCGCGAAGTCCGGGGAGAACCATCTGCCCGCGTCCAGGCGGCGGATCTCCTCCAGGGTCATGTCCCACACGCTGCCCCGGACGCCGGTGGTGCGGCGGGTGTTGGCGTCGTGCATGAGGATGATCTCCCCGTCCCGGGTCATCTGCACGTCGATCTCCGCCCAGTCCGCGCCCAGCTCCCAGGCGCCCCGGACAGCGGCCATGGTGTTTTCGGGGTAGTAGGCCGAGGCGCCCCGGTGGGCGGTGATCTCGGTGGTGCGGATATATTCGATGCGGGGGTTGAGGCGGCCGGAGGCCATGAATACGGCAAGATATATGCCGGAGGCGGCGATGAGGACGGCGGCGGCAGCGTATATCCGGCGGGTCCTTTTGCGCTTTTGGGGATCCTCAAGGGGAGGATGGGTGAAGTCCTGGCACTCTCCCAGGCCCGTGAGGCGGGCATAGAGCCGCTGGCTGATCAGGGCGAAGCTGATGGGGGTGGCCAGGGCGAAGGAGATCAGCATGCACAGCACCACCACGCCCCAGACCACGGTGCTGGTGACCCACTGGAGCATGAACTGCGCCTTGAAGAACTGGCTGATGAGCACGGCCAGGGTGACCATGAGGAGGAATATGGTCAGGTAGAACAGGGCGAAGAGGGCCTGGCAGAAGAGGACGGAGAAAAAGCCGGTGAGCTGGTGGCCCCGGGTGAGGGCCGCGCCGCGGCGAGCGGAATCACGAAAGGAAGCGCCGGTGAGGGTGAACAGGTGGAAGGAAAACAGCCAGCGGCAGAGGAGAAACTCAATGATCAAAGCCGCCAAAAACCAGGCCGCCACGGTGAGGACATGGCCGGAGACGTAGGTGAGGATAAATTCGGGGATGGCCACGGTGGTGAGGGCGCCGACGAGCATGCCCAGATGCAGAAGGGGCGCCAGAAGGAGCATGAGGAGGGCCAGGGGCAGATTGGGCCAGCGGAAGGCCCGGACGGTGCTTCTGGCGGAGAAGGCCACCGCGTGGGAGATGCGGGCACGGCGGCCCTGGCGGGATTGGTCCAGTATGTAGATCACCGCGCCCACGTCCAACAGGCCCAGGGCCGTGGCCGCGAAAAGAGCCAGAAGGATCAGTGCCCAGGTGAGGGGGCTTCTGGCCAGTATGCCCACGTTTTCAAGGGTGATATAGCCAAAGCCCGCCGCCCGCATGGCCAGGTTCACGCCGCCGGTGACCAGGGGCAGAAGGATCAGAATACCGTCAGCGCGCGCCAGTTGGCGCGGATCAGTTTCCGGGCCTGGGTAAGCGATTGTAGGATCTGCACGGCCGCGCCCCATTTCCTGCGCCGCACACGGCGGCACGATATAAAGTAGTATACCACACTCCCGGGAAAAGCACAACGCGATTTGTGTGACTTTCCGGCGACTTTCCATCTTTTGGGGCGAAGGAGCGTTTTGAAATCCATTTGCTATACTTTCCCTTGACAAAAGCAATGGCGTATGGTATAACTTAACCGTAATATACAATGATTCAAAACGTCACATTTGGGAAACGTTCATCTTCAATTGAGGGGGGCATATTCATGAAAAAGGCGCTGTGTGTCTTTGTCTTCGTGACTGCTTTGCTCTGGGCAGCCGCAGCCTGGGCCGATACCAGCGGCACCACCAATGGGTACACCTGGACGGCCACATCCACCGAGGCCACCATCACCGGCTATACCGGATCGGGCAAGGTGCTGACCCTCCCTTCCAAGCTGGGCAATAAGCCCGTGACCGCTATTGGCCCGTCCGCCTTCAAGGATAAAACCCAGATCACCAGCGTGACGCTGCCCTCAACGCTCAAAACCATCGGGGAGGAAGCATTCTTGGGCTGCTACGCCATGACCACCTGCAAGCTGACAGCGAATGTCGAAGTGATTGGTGACGGGGCTTTCTACTGCTGTGAAGG
>CADAGW010000224.1 GCA_902787475.1 uncultured Eubacteriales bacterium | reverse complement strand
CCCGTCACCCCCTGGCTTCCCCTTGAGGGGAAGCTGTCTGCGAAGCAGACTGATGAGGTGGCACCCTAACGGCTCGCTCTCTCCATCAATGATGCACCCGCCTCCTCTGGCGACCCCGTTCCCTGTCATTGCGAGGCGCGAGCGCCGCAGCAATCCCATACCCCCGTACCCCCTGGCTTCCCCTTGAGGGGAAGCTGTCTGCAAAGCAGACTGATGAGGTGGCCCCATAACGGCTCGCTCTCTCTTTCGGCGCTGTGTGCGCCCCCGTCCACCCTCCGTCACACTCCCACCCTCCGACCACCCCCACGAGGAACCGCCTATGTCCCTTCTCACGCCCTTCAAAAGCATACTCTCCGCCCTGGGCTCCCTTCTCTATCCCCAGGGGGCTGTGTGCGTGTGCTGCGGCGACATGCGGGGCCAGGAGGAGGGCATATTCTGCCCGGACTGCGCCGCCAAATACAAGCCCCTCTATGACAGCGTGCAGCTTGGCTCCCGTCAGGGCGTGGAGCGGGTATACAGCGCCTGCCGCTACACAAGCCCGGCCTCCGACGCGGTGAAGGCCTTCAAATTCAACCACAACGGGGACGCGGGCCGCTTCATGGCTCAGGAGATGATCCGCTCCGCCCGGGAGCTGGGCCTGCCCGCCCCGGACGCTGTGGTGCCTGTGCCCCTCCACTGGAAGCGGCAGTATTCCCGGGGCTTCAACCAGTCCATGATACTGGCCCGGTCCCTGGCCCGCTCCCTGGACGCCCCAGTGATGAACCTGCTGAAGCGTCGCCGCAACACCAAAATGCAGTCCACCCTGAATCCGGAGGAGCGACTGTCCAACATCCGCGGGGCCTTTACCGCCCGCCGCTCCTGCCGGGGCCTGTCCATTCTGCTGGTAGACGACGTGTGCACCACCGGGGCCACCGCCAACGCCTGCGCCGCTGCCCTCAAACAGGCCGGAGCGGGGGAGGTGGAGCTCTTCGTATTCGCCGACGCCATGCCCCGCCGCCGCAAGACCCAACCCCATTCCCAGGCCGCCGAAGCCCGCCGTGAATCGCAAACCGCACACCATTCCGCCGAAGCCCGCCGTGAATCGCAAACCGCGCACCATTCCCCCGAAGCCCTTTGGGGATCTCGCACCATGTCCCAATTCTCTGAAAATGACCGGAAAACCCTTACAGACCGACTGCCCCGAGCTGCTGCGGCTGACATAAAAGACCGGGCCGACTATGGTCGATCAGACATTGAACTTGACATTGATTGTCAGTTCAAATCCGATCTTACCGGTGAAAATGGCCGCACCGACTATGGTCTTTCCCGAACTGACCATGTATCACAGCCCGATCATACAAGCCAAGACGACCAAAATGACCTTGACGAGTTTGAAAAATGGCTGTCAGGCGATGAATGAATTGGATCATTTCGCCTGTATTCATCGTCAAATACCAATTGTGAGAAGTACAATAATCAAATGACACAGATGCGATCATAAGTGACGGAAATGAATTCAATTATGAGTGCAATACAGACTAAAACTCATAAAGAAAAACAATAAACAAACCAAAGTCTGTATACAATACAGAAATATCGACCAAAGCCTGTTGTTTTGAAAGGGATCCGCCCATGAAATCATCCCCCTCTACCCCCCAATCACCCTGCCGCGTCCGGTTTCCCGGATGGGCTGGGCTTATGAAAGTCCGTATACAATGTCTGAATAACGACCAAAGCCTGTTATTTTGAAAGGGATCCGTCCATGAAATCAACCCCCTCTAAATCCCATTCACCCCGTCGCGTCAGGGTTCCCGGATGGGCTTGGCTCATCCTTGCCGCGCTTTTGTATGCCTTCGGCACCGCCGCCGTGGACGCCGGGGGCAACCATCTCTACACCGCCCTCATGTCATCCTGGGGCGTCACCCAGGCCAATCTTCCCCGGGCTCCATTCTGGATCAAGGCCCTCTCCCAGGGCTGGGGCATCCTCTCCCAGGCCCTCCAGGCCGCTTTCGTCCTCCTTCTTTGTGCCATCTTCTGTCCCCTCTGGCGCTCCACCCCCTTCCGCCCTTTTGCCTCCGCTTTGGATATTTATGGGCATCATAAAGAATCAATATCCTGCGAAACGGAGCATGCGTATGACCGTGTCAAAGCGGGTCATGCGGATGGGACGGATGAAAGGCGGGCTGATACGGGGTCGAATACGGGCCCGAGCGGGACGAAAACGGGGTCAAAACCGGCCCCAAATGGGGTGATAACGGGGTCGAAAACGGCCAGAATGGGGTCGAAAAAGGGCCCAAAATGGCCGTTTTTGGAGCGCTTTTCGGCCGTTTTTGGGCTGTTTTTGGGCATGTTTTTGGCCCTTTTGTGCGCCATGCTCCTCCTCATGGCGGACGGCGTGCGGATGGGATACCCCCTGAACATGCCCTCCCTCCGCATCCAGACGGCTGTGCAGCTGGCTGTCATATTCCTCTCCTCCCTGTCCATGGAGTGGTTCTTCCGCTCCTTCGCCTACCGGGGCCTGACCGCCGGACATGCGCCATCCGGAGAGAACGGGAATGCGCCATCTGGAGAGAAAGAAAATGCGATATCCGGGAAGAACGGGAATGCGCCATCTGGAGAGAAAGGAAATGCGATATCCGGGGAGAACTGGAATCGGTCATCCGGAAAGAAGCGGAATGAGCTGTCCGGGGCGAAGTGGAATGAGCCATTCGGGGATAAAGGGAATGTCGGGAAAGCGGGTTCCGGCAAAACGAACGCGCAGGGAACCGTAGATACGGCAGGAGGATTTTTTCATACGCTGTATGGAAAAATGAAACACAGGCTGTGGGGGAAGGGGAGGATTTTGGGCTGCGCGGCGGCGGTGTCGGCGCTGTGCGGAGCGATACACGGCATATCCAGCCCCTTTTCCGGGTGGCTGGTGATGAATACCTTCCTTTTATCCGTGCTGAGCTGTGTGCTGTATGAGAAGACCGGCGGCATATGGGCCGGGGTCGGCGTGAGGACGGGGCTCATTTGGACCCTTCAGGCGGTGCTGGGCATGGGTGGAGCCAGCGGAGTATATGAATTATACTTCGTATCCAGGGCGTGGCTGTCCGGCGGCGAATTGGGGCCGATGGGCGGAATGGGGCTGGCGGTGATCCAGGCGGCGGCGCTGGCTGTGGCAGTATGGAGGCCCATAAGGAAAAACATGGTTCGGTAGCATAAGGGGAAACGCAGTTTGGCGGCATCCGTGAGGCGCCGGGCAGGGTCGTTTTGACAGGGAAAGAACGGATGGTTTCGCCGCTTTGCTCCTTGCCATGATATGGAGAGAATACATGGCCTCGTTTCAGTCGATACGGGACGGTCTCAAGACTGAGGAAGCAATCTGTACCCATTACCAATCGTTTGAACCGTATGGAAGCGCGGAGCAGGGTGGCTCTGCGTTTTCTTATTCCTGAAGGTATGAGCGGAGCTTGCGGAGGGCGGCGGTTTCGATGCGGCTGACGTAGCTGCGGGAGATGGAGAGGCGGCGGGCCACCTCCCTTTGGGGCAGGGGGTCGGAGCCGTCCAGGCCGAAGCGGAGGGAGATGACCTGTTTTTCCCGGTCGTCCAGGGAGGTGGAGAGGGCGTGCAGGGCCCGGCCCGCCTCGACCTTTCGCTCCACCCGATCGTCTACGGCGTCCTCCTGGGAGGGGAGCACGTCCATCAGCCGCACCTCGCCGCCGTCCTTGTCCGTGCCCACGGGGCCGAACAGGGACACGTTGGCTCGGTTCTTTCTGCCGGAGCGCAGGGCCATCAGGATCTCGTTTTCCACGCACCGGGCGGCGTAGCTGGACAGGCGGCCCGACTCGGGTCGGAAGGTGTCCACGGCCTTCATGAGGCCAATGGAGCCTATGGATACCAGGTCGTCCGTGTCCATGCCGGAGCGGGCGTACTTTTTGGCGATGTGGGCCACCAGACGCAGGTTGTGCTCGATGAGCTCCTGTTTCGCCTGGGGATCGCCCTGAGAGAGGCGGTTTGCCAAGGCGCGTTCCTCGTCCCGGGAAAGGGGCATGGGAAAGGATGAGCGGTCCGACAGGTGGGACAAAAGGAGCCACAGATCCGTGGCGAGAAAGGAAAAGAGAGAGAAAAACATGGCCGAGACCTCCTTGTGGGCGTCTTGGCCATTTGTATTCGGGCGAAATCGGGAAAATGCAAATGAGTTCGACAAAGGGTAAGTGGAAGGGGAACGCCCCTCATCAGTCAGCCTTCGGCTGACAGCTTCCCCCGAAGGGGAAGCCATTCCGTGAAACCGAGGGAA
>CADAGW010000223.1 GCA_902787475.1 uncultured Eubacteriales bacterium | reverse complement strand
GGCCATATTCCACGGCCTGCTCAGCTGGGCCTACGTCATCTATTACGCCATCCGCTACTGACCCCCGGCCCCTCCGGGGGCCATATTTATCCCTCCGATGCGCTCAAAAGCCAAACCCGCTGGCGCATATCCGTCCCGCGGGTCTGGCTCAACGCATTCCATTCTACGCCTGGGCGTGTCCTTTGATCTCGTTCTCACAGAACCGCCTAAGATCAGGAATATCGTCCTTCACGATCTCCCATGCGGTCTCCGCGTCCACAGCTCCATAATTATGGGCAATGATGTTCCGCAATGCCCTGATTTGCCGCCATGGCATCGATGGATGCGCCTCACGATAGCCGTCCGACAGGCGCCCCGCCAGCTCTCCGATTTGCAGCAGGCACAGGGCCACCGCGTTCTGATACACCGTATCGGAGGCGAAAACCGTTCCGTCATCCCCCCATGCGGCGGATCGTCTCTTCGATCTGATCGCAATATCAAATGATGTGCTCCAAAATGCTCAAATCCCGTTCAGCTTCGCTCATATATCAGCCTTTCCTCATCCCGTATGGACTCCAGAAAACGGGCGTCCAGGGCGTTGGTGGAGAGCAGATCCACCGGCAGCTTCAGGGCGTCCTCCAGATCCGAAAGCAAAAACGCCATCTGCATGCCCCGCACGTCGCCCTTGTCGATGCGCAGATCCACGTCGCTGGAGAGCGTGCTCTCTCCCCTGGCGTAGGAGCCGAAAAGATATACCCGATTCACGCCATATCTCCGGGCGATGGGAGTGACGATCCTCTGTATATCCGCCGGGCTGTACATGCGCCACGCCTCCTTTCTCTCCCGCCTGTATGATGCGGTATATTATATTCCCCTTCCTCCCCCGAAATTCCTGCCAGCGGGCCCCATTTCATCCCGCAAAAGCAAAAATGACGGCAAATCGTCTTTTCATCCGTCCATAAATTGACTTTGGCCCGCCAATGTGGTATGATATCATCAGTTTTTTGCGGCGATCCGGATCCGGTATCCGGACAAGCCTTTTAAGGGGGATACGGATGGGAGAGTACAGGATCATCGAGGTCAAGCGGAGCGTCTTTGAGGACAACAACCGGGACGCGGACCGGCTCCGCGCCCAGCTGAAGGGCGATGGCACCTTCCTCGTCAACCTCATGTCCTCGCCCGGCGCGGGCAAGACCACTACGCTCAAACGCACCATCACAGCGCTCCGGGATGAGGTCAGGATCGGCGTGATGGAGGCGGACATAGACGGCGAGGTGGACGCCCAGGCCGTCACCCAGGCCGGGGCCAAGGCCGTGCAGATCCACACCGGCGGCATGTGCCACCTGGACGCGGACATGACCCGGCAGGGTCTTCATGCGCTGGGGAGCGCCGAGTATGACCTGGTGGTGCTTGAAAACGTGGGCAATCTCGTGTGCCCCGCGGAGTTCGACACCGGCGCGTGGCGGAACGTGATGCTTTTGTCCGTGCCCGAGGGCGACGACAAGCCCCTGAAATACCCCCTGATGTTCAAAAACTGCCAGGCCGTGCTGGTGAACAAGATCGACGCCCTGGGCGTGTTCGACGACTTCGACTGCGGTCGTGTGAAAGAGCGCATCCTCTCCCGCAACCCGGACTGTGAGATATTCTTCGTGTCGGCCAAGACCGGCGAAGGGTTTGAGTCCTGGCTGGGCTGGCTCAGGCGGGAGATCCATCGATTCAAATCGGGCGGCATGGAAGCCCCCAGGCACTACGACGCATGATGAGGAGAGACACCATGGAGGAGAAGAAGATCACCGAACGCACCGAGGGCTTCTATCCGCAAGAGGTCATGGAGGGCCCCTTCCGGGAGCCCATCGCCAGGCTTGGCAAGATGATCACCGACCGAATCCCCCAGAAGCTGGGCATCAGGAAGATACAGCGCACCGACCCCGAATACTGGGCGCTGGCGCTGATGATCACCGACGAGGAAGCCGAGATCGCGCTGAAGTTCGGCGGCATCCGAAAGCCCAAGACGCTCAAGGAGATGTCCGTGATCACCGGCATTTCCGAGGCGGAGCTGGAGCCCAAGCTGGAGCGCATGGCCTGGGCGGGCGTGCTGGAATACAACTGGGAAAACCAGCGGCACGAAAAACAGTACCTGGTCCCCATGTTCGTGCCCGGCAGCGGCGAGTTTTCCAACATGAACCCGGATCTGATGCGCCAGCATCCGGAGCTGGGCATGTTCTTTAACTACATGACCCGCCTGCCCCTTGAGAAGGTGACCAAGATGGTGCCTCCCGGCGGCGCGGGCATCGGCATGCACGTGATCCCCGTGGAGAAGGCCATCCGCATGGAGGACAAGTCCATCTCCATAGAGCACATCTCCCACTGGCTGGACAAATACGACGGCAAATACGCCGCCTCCCCCTGCTCCTGCCGCCGGAGCCGCAAGACCTACGACGAGGGCTGCGGCGACGACGAAGAGGGCTGGTGCATCGCTGTGGGCGACATGGCCGACTACGTGGTGCAGACCAACAAGGGCGGCCGCTACATCACCCGGGAGGAAGCCCTGACCATATTCGAAAAGGGCGAAAAGAACGGCTTCGTCCACCAGATCACCAACATCGACGGCGAAGACAAGATATTCGCCATCTGCAACTGCAACGTGAACGTGTGCTACGCGCTGCGCACCTCCCAGCTGTTCAACACCCCCAACATGAGCCGCTCCGCCTACGTGGCCCACGTGGATCCCAAAAACTGCGTGGCCTGCGGCCGGTGCGTGGAATACTGCCCCGCCGGGGCGGTGAAGCTGGGCCAGAAGCTGTGCAAGGCGGACGGCACCAGCCAGACATACCCCAAGCGCGCCCTGCCCGGCGACCACTTCTGGAGCCAGAAGGACTGGGACTGGGACTATCGGGACAACAACCGCAAAAACTGCTACGACACCGGCACCGCCCCCTGCAAGACCGCCTGCCCGGCCCACATCGCCGTGGAGGGCTATCTCAAGCTGGCCAGCCAGGGCCGCTACCGGGACGCGCTGGCGCTGATCAAAAAGAACAATCCCCTGCCCGCCATCTGCGGCCACATCTGCAACCGGCGGTGCGAGGCAGCCTGCACCCGGGGCACCATCGACCAGGCCGTGGCCATCGACGAGGTCAAAAAGTTCATCGCCATGCAGGATCTTCACGCCGACACCCGCTACATCCCGGAAAAGGTGATCCCCCGGGTGGTGGGCGAATTCGACGAAAAGGTGGCCATCATCGGCGCCGGCCCCGCGGGCCTCTCCTGCGCCTTCTACCTGGCGGAAAAGGGCTACAAGCCCACCGTCTTTGAAAAGAACCCCCTGCCCGGCGGCATGCTGACCTACGGCATCCCCTCCTTCAAGCTGGAAAAGGACGTGGTGATGGCGGAGATCGACATCATCCGGGAAATGGGCGTGGACATCCGCTGCGGCGTGGAGGTGGGCAAGGACATTACCATTCCCCAGCTGCGGGATCAGGGCTACAAGGCCTTCTACATCGCCATCGGCTGCCAGGGCGGAAGGCTCACCGGCGTGCCCGGCGAGGACGCCGAGGGCGTGGTCACCGCCGTGGACTTCCTGCGCAAAACCTCCGCGGGCGAAAAGCAGCCTCTCACCGGCGACGCCGTGGTCATCGGCGGCGGCAACGTGGCCATAGACGTGTCCCGCACTGCCGTCCGCTGCGGCGCGGACAAGGTCAGCCAGTTCTGCCTGGAGAGCGCCTCCGAAATGCCCGCCTCCGCCGAGGAGGTGGCCGAGGCCAAGGCCGACGGCGTGACGGTCAACTGCGGCTGGGGCCCCAAAAAGATACTGACCCAGAACGGCAGGGTCACTGGCGTCGTGCTCAAGCGCTGCACCTCCGTGTACGACGCCGACCACCGTTTCAGCCCTCAATACGATGAAAACGACACCCTCACCGTCCTCTGCTCCCACGTGTTCCTGGCCGTGGGCCAGAGCATAGAGTGGGGCGGCCTCATCAAGGACACCGCCGTCAGGACCGGCCGGGGCAATGGCGCGGTGGTGGACAGCCTCACCTGTCAGACCGCCGAAAGCGACATATTCGCCGGCGGCGACGTGGTCACCGGCCCCAAATTCGCCATCGACGCCATCGCGGCGGGCAAGGAGGCGGCCATTTCCATCCACCGCTTCGTGCAGCCCCACACCTCCCTTACCATAGGCCGCAACCGGAACGACTACATCGAGCTCAACAAGCAGGACATCCTCCCCGGCGACTACGACCATTCCAGCCGTCAGGTGCCCGGCGTGGACAAGTCCATCGACCAGA
>CADAGW010000222.1 GCA_902787475.1 uncultured Eubacteriales bacterium | reverse complement strand
CAGACCGGCATGCGCCCGGAGCTGTCCCGGCTGTTCTACGCCCTGGGTCTGGCTGCGGCGGGCTTCATCCACGACAAAAGCCGCAAAAACGGCGCGGTGTGCACCGTGGCGGCCCTGGCCCTGCCCTTTATCCTCCTCTCCGTCTCCGGCGAGCCGGTGTCCACCGCCATATTCTGGGGCCTTGACTACCTGCTCTACGGCTTTTTCTCCGTCTACCGGGTGGTGCTTTTGGTAGATATCGCCGCCTCTGCCCGCAAATGGCACCTCTCCCTCCTGGGCCTGGCCGTGGGCAGGGTGGGCGACGCGGCGGGCACGGCCCTCTGCCTCGTGCTCACCGCCCACAAAACGGCCCTGGTGGCCCTGACCGCCGCCCTGTTCATGATCACGGTGATCCTCTTTTTCCGGCTGTACCAGCGCCTCTACGAGCCGGAGGTACTTCGCCAGAAGAGCGAAAGGGAGGTCTTTGAGACCTTCTCCGCCCAGCACGACCTCTCCGCCCGGGAGCGGGAGGTGATGCGGCTTCTCATCGCGGAAAAGTCCAACGGCGAGATCGCCGAGGCCCTGTTCGTGTCGGAGAGCACCGTCAAATACCACGTCCACAACCTGCTCAAAAAGACGGGCTGCCGCTCCCGCATGGACTTGATCGGCAAATACGCCTCCGCCCTCTACCCGGGACAGGAGCCTGGCTGACCCTTCGCCCAAAACAGAAAAACCGGCGTCCACAGCGCCGGGCATGGAAGGAAACGCGCCATGAAGGTAGACTTCATCACCGCCTGCTCAGACCGGATCATATTGACCGTCACCCCAAAATCCATCCCCTCCGCCTCTGTCCGGGCCTTCGTGCCCCTGGTTCAGGGCAGTGAACACGGCCCCCTTTACCTGGGCCGGTGCGTGTACGAATGGACGGGAGAGGTGCAAAACGGCGCCATCACCCTTCCCCGCCGCCCGGGCTACGACCTGCTCATCTGCCGCTTTGAGGCGGAGTCGGGCAGCCAAACTGCCGAAGGCGTCCAGTACGTCACCGATTTCGGCGACGGCTTCTGCCCCGCCCGCCCGCAGGAAGCGCCCGTCTCCCGGCCCATCGGCACCTGGTGCAACGCCTCCATGGAGGACGTGGACTCCATGCGCTTTGGCTATATGATGGACGAACTGGATCAGGCGTGGCTTATGACCCTCCGCCCCGAGCCGGACGACATCCCCCACCAGTTCAACGGCAGCACCTACTACTTTAACCGCCGCATGGTGGAGGAGCACGACCGCTGCCTTATGCCCCTGGCCCAGCGCGGCATACCGGTCCTCCTCCGCTTCATCAACCGCTTCCGCTACCATAACCGTGGCGCGGATCAGGAGCTTTTTGACCTCATCCGCCATCCGGGCTACGAATCGGACTTCGAGGGTGTGGAGATGAGCGCGGTGAACCTGCGCACCGAGGCGGGCCTGAACCACTACTGCGCCTGCCTCGACTTCCTCTTTTCCCGCTACGCCGCCTCCGGCAGCCCCTACGGCCTGTCCCACATCATGGACGTGGGCAACGAGGTCAATTCCCAGCGCATCTGGCACAACGCCGGCCCCATGCCCTGCGCCGCATTCATGGAGGAATACGCCGTGGCCCTGCGCCTGGCCTGGCTGCTGGCCCGCCAATACGACCCCGCCTACCGGGTCAACATCTCCCTGGAGCAGAACTTCACCCGCCCCTTCCTGCCGGACGCCCAGCGCTACTACCCGGCCCGGGAGTGCCTTGACCGCCTCCTCGCCGCCTGCCGCCGGGACGGGGACTTCGACTGGGGCGTGGCCGCCCATCCCTACCCGGAAAGCCTGTCCTACCCCGACTTCTACAACGACCGCACCGCCGCCTTCTCCCTGGACACCCCCATCATCACCATGAAGAACATGGAGGTCTGGCCCGCCCTTTTGAGCCGACCCGAATATCTCTATCGCGGCCAGCCCCGCCGCGTGGTGTTCGACGAGCAGGGCTTTAACACCCGCACCGCCGACCCCTACACCGAGGAGCAGGGGGCCTACGCCTTCGTGCTGGCCTATCTCAAGCTCCGCCAAAACCCCGCCATCGACCTGTTCCTGATCCACCGCTACATAGACATCCCCTTCGATCAGGAATACGGCCTCAACCTGGGCCTGCGCCGGTGCCTGGGCTACGCCGACGACGAGCACCTGATCTCCATGCCCGGCCCCCCCAAGATGATCTGCCAGGCCATATCCGCCATGGACACAGACCAGGAGGCCGCGTGGATCCGCGCCGCCCGCGCCTACATCGGCCCCGACCTCTTCGACGCGGTCTTAAATCCCCCGCCCGTCTCCGCCGGCAGCGCGGACAAGCAGGAGGTCAATTTCAACCTGTAAAAAATGGACCGCCAAAGCGATCCATGCTCTCATTCCATTTATCGTTCCAACCGATCTCGTAGTCGCGGGCCGCTTCGTCGGACTTACAGACCGCCCCGCAATGACAGGAACGCAGATCCTATCGTTCCATCGTTTTCAAGCCAGCCCCATCGCATCAAAATGCCCGCCTCTTTCGAAGCGGGCATTTATTCCTTTGGTAAACCCTTATTTGCCTCCGAACAGGCCCTTCACCTTGTCCAGGATCCCGGCGGCGCCCTTCTTGGCCAGGGCCTTTTTCACGCCGTCGATGACCTGATTGATCTGCTCGTCGGGCAGATCCACGCCCAGCACCTTTTCCAGGGCCTTCACGGGATCGGCCAGAAACTGGGCCTTGAGGGTATCGTCCGTTTTGAAGGCTTCCACAGCCTTTTTGACCATCGCGCCAATATCCATATCTGTATCTCCTTATTTGCTTTCCACGGTGGCGTCCTCGACGGCGGCGTCGGGGGCGTTCTTCTTCACGGACTCGATGCCGTTTACGCAGCTGGCCATGGACTGATAGCCCTCGGAGGAGGCGATGATCTGGCCGTTGGTGGCCTTGAGCCTGAACCGGGTCTCTCCCGCCTTGTCGGTGTAGATCTCAAACTTGGGGCACTTCACCTTGGCGAAGCCCTCCACGGTCTGATCCTCCACATTGGCCGCCGGGGCGTTCTTGGCCACGCTGGCCACGCCCGCCAGGCAGGACTTCTTGCTCTTGTATACCTCGGAAGTGGCGATGACTTCGCCGTTATTGGCTTTCAGGTCGAACTTGATGCCGGTGTTGGTAGCGCGAACCACGAATTTGCCCATAATATTCCCTCCTGACGTATGGATGGCATGAAACACATACCTAACGTGGTCATGATACCATGTTTCCGCCCGAAAATCAAGATAAAACCAGAAATTTGTGAAAATCGACTCAATTTCCGGCGAAATATCGCCCTTTTATCCCTCGTATCCCAGTATCTTCGCCGCCCGCTCCTCCCGGAACTGGTTGGCGTAGAGGTTGAAATAATACCCCCTCTTGCGGATCAGCTCCCGGTGGGTGCCGCTCTCGGTGATCTCCCCGTGCTGGATCACCAGGATCTTATCGGCGTTTCGTATGGTGGAGAGCCGGTGGGCGATGATGAAGCTGGTCCGTCCCGCCAGGGCAGTCTGTATGGCCTGCTGTATCTTCTGCTCCGTCTCGGTATCCACAGAGGACGTGGCCTCGTCCAGCACGAATATGGCCGGGTCTGCCAGCAGAGCCCGGGCAAAGGACACCAGCTGCTTCTGTCCTATGGACAGCCGGTTGCCCCCCTCGCCCACGTCGGTGTCATATCCCTTGTCGAACCGGAGAATGAAGTCCTCCGCGTCCACCATGCGGGCCGCGGCCTCCACCTCCTCGTCCGTGGCGTCCAGGCGGCCGTATCGTATGTTTTCCCGTATGGTGCCGGAAAACAGGTGGGGCTGCTGGAGCACGTATCCCAGATGGCTCTGAAGCCACAGCTGGCTCCGCGTCCGGTAATCCTCGCCGTCAATAAAGATCTGTCCCTCCGTGGGCTCGTAGAACCGGCAGATCAGATTCACGATGGTGCTCTTGCCCGACCCGGTCTCCCCCACCAGGGCGATGGTCTGGCCCGCCTCCACCTTCAGGTTGAAGTTCTTGAGCACCTTTTCCCCGCCGGAATACTGGAAGGACACGTTCTTGAACTCGATGTCCCCTTTCAGGCTGGGCCAGTTCTCCGTCTTCGGCTCAAAGCTGTCCCCGAATTTCTCCACTACCTCGGGCGTGTCCTTGATCTCCGGCTCCGTCTCCATCATGGTGAACACCCGCTCCGCCGACGCCTGGGCGCTCTGAAGCTCCGCGAACACACGGGCGATGGAGGAAATGGGCTCAAACATGGACGG
>CADAGW010000221.1 GCA_902787475.1 uncultured Eubacteriales bacterium | reverse complement strand
TGGGATCGAATACCGCCTCATCCTCCTGCCCGTCTCCCCACTCCCGGCCGGTGTAGGTGTTGGGCCCGAAGTGCACGAAGGCGTAAAAGGGGTCCTTCATAAACCGGAGCTGCCGGGGTGAGGGCTTCACCTGCCCGGCGGCCAGGAGCCACTTCATATAGTCCATAGCGTCCTCCCATATCAGACTTCGGTCTGTACTTATCTATAATTGCAGACTTCGGTCTGTATTATTTGAATAAATAAAGACTCCGGTCTGTATTTTACACTAAACAGACCAGAGTCTTTTTGTTTTGGATTACAGGCTGTGCTCCTTCACGAAGGTGACCAGCTCGTCCACGGTGGTGAAGGCCAGGCCGGTGACGGTGTCGGCGCAGCCGTAGTAGATGGCGATGCGTCCGGTGTCCGCGTCGGTCAGCGCGGCGCAGGGGAAGGTGACGTTGGGCACGTCGCCCACGCACTCATAATACTCCCAGGGGGCCAGGATGTAGTCCTTGGTGCGGTACTTGACCTTCCAGGGCTCGTCGATATCCAGTATGGCGCAGCCCATGCGGTACACAAAGCCGTTGCAGGTGGTCAGCACGCCGTGATAGATGAGAAGCCAGCCTTCGTCCGTCTCGATGGGCGCGGGGCCGGGGCCGACCTTGGTGGACTGCCAGGCGGAGGCGTTGCCCCCCACCGTGCCGAACACGTAGCGGTGCCGTCCCCAGAACTCCAGATCTTTGGACTGGCTGAGGTATATGTCGCCGAAGGGGGTGTGGCCGTTGTCGGAGGGACGGGAGAGCATCATATACAGCCCGCCGATCTTCCGGGGGAACAGCACGCCGTTCCGGTTGCAGGGCAAAAAGGCGTTTTCCAGCTGGTGGAAGGTCTCAAAGTCCTCGGTCCAGGCCGCGCCGATGGTGGGGCCGTGGTAGCCGTTGCACCAGGTCACGTAGTACTTCCCCTCCATGGGGGTGATGCGGGCGTCGTAGCGGTATTCGTCCCGGGCGATCTCGGGATCGGCGCCGATCAGGCGGATGGTGTCGTCGTCGATGGTCCAGTGGATGCCGTCTTTGGAGCGCCCGGCGAACAGATCCATGGAGATGGAGCGGCTGTCACAGCGGAACACGCCGGCGAAGCCGTCTTTATAGGGCACCACGGCGCTGTTGAACACGCTGTTGGAGCGCTTGTTGCCGTTCCGGCCGATGATGGGATTGCCGGTATACCGCCACACCGGATCGGTGAAGCCTGCCGGCTTGTCCTGCCAGGGGATGTTGGGAAGGGCGGAGCCTATGATCTTAGCCATACCTTGTCCTCGCTTTCGCTGTGTGTATGGGGATGATTGCTATGTGGAATGTTAACATAACGCCAAAGACCTGTCAAGCTATTTACAAAACACAAATTGAATTTAACGCCAGGTTCGTTTCCCGGCCTTGACAGGGGCCGCTCAGGCATGTTAACATCTGTTAAGCATATCCCAATCACAGGAGAAGCGTCATGAAAAAGCTGACCATGCAGGCCCTGGCCGACGAAATGGGCGTGTCCCGAATCACGGTGTGGAAGGCCCTGAGCCAACGAAGCGGCGTCTCCCCCGCCCTGAGGCAGAAGATCCTCTCCCGGGCCCAGGAGGCGGGCATGCTGGAGGCCCCGCCCGCGGAAAAGCCCAAGAGGGTCATCGCGGCGGCGGTGTCCCGGCCCGAATCCTCCGCCTTCTGGATGCAGATCATACACCACCTGGCCAAGGAGCTGGCCAAGCACGGGGCGGGGCTGATGTATGTGTACATCCCCACCCGCTATACGGAGGGCTATGCCCTGCCCCCGGCCCTCCGGGAGCAGGCGGAGGCCTTTTTGGTGCTGAACGTATACGACGAGACCCTTCTTCGCATGATGGCGTCCCTCAAGACGCCCCGGGTGTTCCTGGACACGGTGCCCTCCCTGCCCGCCGAGGCGCTGGGAGGCGACCTGGTGATATTGGAGAGCCGGGAGCCCATTCGCCGCATCGCCGGGCGGCTGCTGGACGGGGGCATAGAAAAACTGGGGTTCATAGGCGACGCCATGTACGCCCGCACCAACCTGGAGAGGTGGCTGGGCTTTCAGGACGCCCACCGGGAGCGGGGCCTCATGTGGGATGAAAGGCTTTGCCTCACGGGGAGGCTCGGCATAGACACCTACTACCCCCAGATCAAAGATTTTTTGGACGGCCTTGACCCCCTGCCCGGGGCCCTGGTGTGCGCCAGCGACTTTATCGTCTCCTGCGTCCGCCGCTACTTCCGGGAGACGGGCCGCCCGGTGCCCGCCCGCTTCGTGCTCACAGGCTACGACAACGACCCCGAATACCGGGAGGCCTCCGCCCAGATCACCACCGTGAACGTGGATACCGCCTCCCTTGGCCAGCGGCTGGCCCAAAAACTGCTCTTCCTCTCGGAGCATCCCGACGCCCCGGCGGAGGTGAGCTTCGTCAGCGCCCGGGTGCTCTATCGGGGCGCTCTGGCGGAGCCGGATCAGAAGGAGATATGACCATGCGGCCCTTTGAAGACAGCGCCCTTTCGCCCCGGGAGCGGGCCCGGGATCTGGTACATCGCATGACCCTGGAGGAAAAGGCCGGACAGCTCAATCAAAAGCTATACGGCTTCTCCTGCTATACCCGAAACGGAAACGATATAGACCTGACCGACGAATTCCGCCGGGAGGTGGACCGGTGCCATGGCCTTGGCGCGCTCTACGGCCTGTGGCGGGCCGATCCCTGGTCCGGCCGCACCCACGAGACGGGCCTTTCCGGCGCGCTGGCCGTCAAGGCCTACAACCTGGCGCAAAAGTATGTGATCGACCACTCCCGCTGCGGCGTGCCCGCCCTGTTCACCACCGAGTGCCCCCACGGCCATCAGGCCCTGGACGGGTATCTTCTGCCGGTGAATCTGGCTGTGGGGGCAACCTTCCGCCCCCGGCTTCTCAAGGACGGCATGGCCGTATGCGGGCGGCAGCTTCGGCAGGTCGGCGCTCATATGGCCCTCATGTCCATGCTGGACGTGGCCCGGGATCCCCGCTGGGGCCGGTGCGAGGAATGCTACGGGGAGGATCCCCTCCTCTGTGCCCGCTTCGCCGCCGCGGCGGTGGAGGGCATGCGTGAGGCCGGCGTCATGGCCGTGGCCAAGCACTTCTGCGCCCAGGGCGAGACCACCGGCGGAGTCAACGCCAGCGCCGCCCGCATCGGCGAGAGGGAGCTCCGGCAGATCCACCTGCTCCCGGCCAGGGCCGCGGTACTCGCCGGGGCCGAGGGCGTCATGGCGGCCTACAACGAGATCGACGGCGTGCCCTGCCACGCCAACCGCCGCCTGCTCCGGGACATCCTGCGGGGCGAATTCGGCTTTGAGGGCGCGGTGATGGCCGACGGATGCGCATTGGATGCGCTAAACAGCTTCACGGGCGACCCCGCCGCCTCCGCCGCGCTGGCCCTTGAACTTTCCGAGGCCGTTCAGTGGGGTCTGGTGGACGAACAGCGCCTGGATGAGGCGGCGGAAAGAGTGCTGGAGCTGAAATTCCGCCTGGGCCTGTTTGAACACCCCTGCCTCCCGGAAACGGAGGCGGAGACCTTTGACTGCGACAGGTACCCCCAGTCCCTGAACATCGCCCGGGAGAGCGCCGTGCTCCTCCAAAACGACGGCATGCTTCCCCTCATGGACGGCGGCAGGCTGGCCGTCATCGGCCCCGGCGCGGAGGATCTCTACCGCCAGCTGGGCGACTACACCCCGCCCACGGACAAGGGCGTATCTCTTCTGTCCGGCATAAAAGCCGCCCTGCCCAATACGGACATACTGTATGATCCCGGCGACGACCCCGCCCGGGCGGCGGCGCTGGCGGCGCAGTGCGGACGGGCGGTACTGTGCCTGGGCGGCACATCCAGCCGGTTTGGAAGCGTGCGGTTCGACAAAAACGGCGCGGCCCTCACCGCCGACGACATGGACTGCGGCGAAGGCGTGGACAGCGCCGCTCTGCGGCTCCCCGGCGGTCAGGAGGCGCTGGCCCGGGCGGTACGGGACGCCTGTGCCCGTGTGTGCACCGTGATCCTGGCGGGCCGGGCCTACTCCATGGATCCCCTTATGGACCTGTGCGACGCGCTTCTTTACTGCTTCTACCCCGGCCCCTGGGGCGGCAGGGCGGTGGGCGAGATCCTGTCCGGTCAGGTGGATCCCTCCGGCCGTCTCCCCGTGTCCCTGCCCAGAACCGCCGAGCAGCTGCCGGTATACTACAACGGCAAGTCCGGCGCCAGGCCCTGGGGATACCGGGAAAAGGCCCTCTCCTCCCCCGCCTTCCGGTTTGGCGACGGCATGGGCTACGGCCATGCGGCGTATTCCGGCTTTTCCGTCGAGACCGCGCCGGGGACTATCGCCCTCCGCTTCCGGGCGGAGAACCGGGGAGATATCCCCTGCCACGCCGTGCCCCTGGTCTACATCCGCCGCCTGAAGGGCGATACTGTGCCCCGGACCGAGGAGCTGAAGGGCTTTGACAAACGTCTCCTCCTGCCCGGCGAAGCGTGGGACGGCTCCATCACCCTCGCCGCGGAGGAGCTGATGGACTGGGGCCGGGACATGCGCCTGACCCTCACCCCCGGCCCGGTGCGCCTCATCCTCCGGGACGGCTTTGACACCCTGTATGAAGACACCGTGGACATTAAGGAGGCCTGATGTATGGATCGGATCATCATGGACAGATATGAACAGTGGACGAAGCTCGCCGTCCTGGACGCGGACGTGGCCCGGGAGCTTGAGGACATGGCCGGCGACGAGGGCAGGATCGAGGACGCCTTTTACCGCTGCCTGGCCTTTGGCACCGGGGGCCTTCGGGGCGTCATCGGCGCGGGCACCAACCGCATGAACGTATACACCGTGGCCAAGGCCAGCCAGGGCTTAAGCCGATATGTCATAGACCACTTCCCCGAGGGAAAGCGCTCCATCGCCGTGTCCTACGACAGCCGGGTCAAGTCCGACCTGTTCAGCCGGGTGGCGGCCTCCGTGTTCGCCCACAACGGCATCCACGTATACATCTATCCCCAGCTGATGCCCACCCCCTGCCTGAGCTGGGCGGTGCGCTCTTTGGGGTGCTCGGCGGGCATCATGGTCACCGCCAGCCACAACCCCAGCCAGTACAACGGGTACAAGGTCTACGGCAGCGACGGCTGCCAGATCACCACCGAGGCCGCCAGCGCCATCCTCAGGCGCATCGAGGAGACCGACGAGTTCTCCGTGACCATACCGGACTACGACGCCTGCACGGCGGAGGGACAGATCGAGTATATCTCCGAGGACGTGTACACCGGCTTTATCGAGGCGGTGAAGGCCCAGTCCGTGCTCTTTGGCGACAGGGCCGACCGGGACGTGGACATCGTCTATTCTCCCTTAAACGGCACCGGCCTGAAGCCCATACTGCGGGCCCTGTCCGAGTCGGGCTTTACCCGGGTCACGGTGGTCAGGGAGCAGGAGGCGCCGGACGGCCTGTTCCCCACCTGCCCCTATCCCAACCCGGAGATCCGGGAGGCCATGGCCCTGGGCATCGAGTACTGCCGGAGGACCGGCGCGGACCTGCTGCTGGCCACCGACCCGGACTGTGACCGGTGCGGCATCGCGGTGAAGGACGAACAGGGCGAATACACCCTTCTGACCGGCAACGAGACGGGCCTGCTGATTTTTGATTACATCTGCTCCCAGCGCGTCGCCCACGGGAGGATGCCCAAAGATCCCGTATTGGTCAAGACCATCGTCACCACCGACCTGGCGGAGAAGATCGCGTGCAGCTACGGCGTGACCACGGTGAATGTGCTCACCGGCTTTAAGTACATCGGCGAGAAGATCGGCCAGCTGGAGGCCCAGGGCCACGCGGAGAGCTACATCTGCGGCTTTGAGGAGTCCTACGGGTATCTGACCGGAAGCCACGTAAGGGACAAGGACGCGGTGAACGCCGCCTTCATGATCTGCGAGATGTTCGCCTTCTACAAGGCCCGGGGCATAAGCCTCGTTCAAAAGCTGGGCGAGCTCTATTCCCGCTTCGGCTACTGCCTCAATACCCTCCACTCCTACCAGTTCGAGGGCTCCCAGGGCATGGCCAAAATGGCCTCCATCATGAACGGGCTTCGGGGCCCCATCCCCTCCATCGGCGGCCTGAAGGTGGAAAAGGTCACCGACTACCTCGCCGGCGCGGACGGCCTGCCCGCCTCTGACGTGCTGAAATTCGCCCTCTCCGGTGGCACCACCCTGGTGGCCCGGCCCTCCGGCACGGAGCCAAAGCTCAAGCTCTACCTCTCCGTGTCCGCCCCGGACAAAGAGAGCGCCCAGGCCCTGGAGGCGAAACTGACAGACGATATGTCCGCCCGTATGTCACGTTAACATCGTTAACCACTTTTCAGGCCCTCCAGGCCCAAAAAAGACCAAATTATACTTATACATGATCACAATGAGGGGGTGCGCGCCGTGCGCGCCCCCTCAAGGTTACAATAATTAACCATCGATTTACATCTTTTTCGGAAAATGTATTGACGTTTGTTTGCCCATACGTTATAATCATAATATGTACTGAGCGTGAACAGGCGGCCTGTTTCGTCTGCCCGTCCGGTACACAATCGACGCTTGGGAGGTGTTTCCTTGTCTAAGGCAAATGCGGCCGCCGCGCCGGCGCACAAGGATCGAACGTTCCTGGACAAGATGCGTGGCAACTGGGACCTTCTGCTGTTCTGCCTGCCCGGCATCGTTCTGACCATCATCTACCACTACATCCCCATCTACGGCGTGCAGATCGCCTTCCGCAACTACCGCGCGAAGGCGGGCATCTGGGGCAGCCCCTGGGTGGGCTGGAAAAACTTCCAGCGCTTCTTCACCTCGGCCAACGCCCTGATCATCATCAAGAACACGCTGGTATTGAGCCTGTACTCCCTGGTGGCGGGCTTCCCCGTGGCTGTGGTGCTGGCGCTGATGCTCAACTCCCTGCGTCATAAGAGATACCGCAAGGTGATCCAGGCCGTGACCTACGCGCCCCACTTCATCTCCGTGGTGGTCATGTGCGGTATGCTGATCCTGTTCCTCTCCCCCCGGGTGGGCGTGGTGAACACCGTCATCCGCTCCTTCGGCGGCGAGTCCGTCAACTTCATGGGCAAGAGCGACTACTGGCGGCACATCTACGTGTGGAGCGGCGTGTGGCAGTCCATGGGCTGGTCCTCCGTCATCTACTTCGCCGCCCTGGCCGGCGTCAGCCCCGAATATCACGAAGCCGCCATTGTGGACGGCGCCACCAAGTTCCAGAGGGTACTGCACATAGATCTGCCGTTCCTGGCGCCCACCATGACCATGCTGCTCATCCTGGACGCCGGCAGCATCATGTCCATAGGCTTTGAAAAGGCCTACGCCCTTCAGAACGACCTGAACATCGGCGTGTCGGAGATCATCTCCACCTACGTGTACAAGATGGGTCTGCTGAACCGTGACATCTCCTTCTCCACGGCCATCGACCTGTTCAACTCCATCGTCAACTCCATTCTTCTGATCACCGTGAACTTCATCACCAGCAAGCTCTCCGAGAACAGTTTGTGGTAAGAAAGGAGGAAGACATATGCAGGCTCAGCATTTGAAGCGTACCCGGGGCGACGTGATATACGATGTGATCATCTTTATCCTGCTCACCTTCATATTCCTGGTGGTCGCCTATCCCCTGTACTTCGTCATCATCTCCTCCTTCTCCGATCCCA
>CADAGW010000220.1 GCA_902787475.1 uncultured Eubacteriales bacterium | reverse complement strand
GGCCGAGGGCGAGGATCTGGACGCGGCGGGGGACAGGCTCCTGGACTTCGTGCTGGAGATCGCCTCCGGCAAGCCCACCAAGAGCGAGGCTCGGTCTGCTCGTGAGATCGCCATCTTCAAGGACGGCGTAACCCTGTAAACGACTCGAAAACGCCGGTGGACCCCATCGGCGTTTTTCCATGAAAGGATGAAGAACAATGGCGCTGCATGTAATGGAAGAGGCCAACCGCTGTCTCGGTTGCAAGAAGCCCCGCTGCCGGGAGGGCTGCCCCATCCACACCAATATCCCGGAGGTCATCCGGCTCCTGAAGGACGGCAAGCTCAACGAGGCCGGCTGGATGCTCTTTGAGAACAACCCCCTCACCACCGTCTGCTCCCTGGTCTGCAACCACGAGAAGCAGTGCGAGGGGCACTGCATCCGGGGCATCAAGGATGTGCCGGTGCACTTCTCCATCATCGAAAACTATATCTCCACCACCTATGCCAACCAGATGGTGAAGGGCCCCGCGCCCTTCAACGGCCGCCGGGTGGCCATCATCGGCGCAGGCCCCGCGGGCCTCACCATCGCCATCATCCTGGCCCGCTACGGCTACGGCGTCACCATCTTCGACTCCAAGGACAAGATCGGCGGCGTGATGCGCTACGGCATCCCCGACTTCCGTCTGCCCGACGCGGTGCTGGACGATATCGCCTACCGCCACCTGGAGCTGAAGGGCATCCAGTTCCGGCCCAATACCACCATCGGCGGCTCCCTCACCATCGACGACCTGTTCCGGGACGGCTACCAGAGCGTGTTCGTGGGCGCGGGACTGTGGAAGCCCCGGTCCCTGCACATCAAGGGCGAGAGCCTGGGCCATGTGGCCTTTGCCATCAACTACCTGGCTTCTCCCGCCTCCTTCCGCCTGGGCGAGCGGGTCATCGTCATCGGCTCGGGCAACTCCGCCATGGACTGCGCCCGCACCGCCATCCGCCAGGGCGCCCATTATGTCACGGTCTTCAACCGCCGGGACAAGATCGCCGCCAGCCAGTATGAGGCCAGCTACGCAAAGCTGGAGGGCGTGAACTTCGAGATGATGAAGATGCCCCTGGAGATCCTGGAGGACGCCGTGGTCTTCGGCGACAGCGAGTTTGACGAGGACGGAAAACTCCGCATGATCCCGGGCAGCGAGAAGCGCTATCCCTGCACCGGCGTCATCGTGGCGGTGAGCCAGGAGCTGGGCAGCAGCATCGTCAGCAGCACCAAGGACATCGGCACCCAGAGCACGGGCCTCGTCATCGCGGACGAGGACGGCAGGACCTCCCGCCCCGGCGTTTTCGCCGCGGGAGACGCCGCCCACGGCGCCCGCACGGTGGTGGAGGCGGTGGCCAACGGCAAGCACGTGGCGGAGACCATGCACGCCTATATGCAGACTCTCCCCCTGCCGGAGCCCTCGCCCTATGCCCAGGTCCCCCTGGTGGAGGACCTGAACGGCTCGGCGCTCACAGAGCAGACCCTGGGCTGAGCCCGGAAAGGAAATCCCCATGCAGTACGAAAATCAGCACGTAAGCGACCTGCAGATCGCCTATGTGGGCGGCGGTTCCCGGGCCTGGGCCTGGACCTTCATGACGGACCTGGCCATGGACGCCTCCCTCAGCGGCACCATCCGCCTCTATGACATCGACGAACGGGCGGCAGAGCGCAACGCCCTGGTGGGAAACCGTATGAGCGCCCGGGAGGACGTGCCCGGCAAGTGGGTCTACAAGACCTGCCCGACCCTGGAAGAGGCCCTGGACGGGGCGGACTTTGTGGTCATCTCCATCCTTCCCGGCACCTTTGACGAGATGGAGAGCGATGTGCACCTGCCCGAGCGGCTGGGGATCTACCAGTCCGTGGGCGACACCGCCGGCCCCGGCGGCATCCTCCGGGCTCTGCGCACCATCCCCATCTACGTGGACCTGGCCAAGGCCATTCAGCGCTGTGCTCCGGAGGCCTGGGTCATCAACTACACCAACCCCATGGCCCTGTGCGTGCGCACCCTGTACGAGACCTTCCCCGGCATCAAGGCCTTCGGCTGCTGCCACGAGGTCTTCGGCACCCAGAAGGTGCTGAAGGAGATCCTGGAGAGCGTCAGCGGCGTCACGGGCCTGGCGCGGCGGGACATCGCCGTGAACGTGATGGGTCTGAACCACTTCACCTGGTTCGAAAGCGCCTCCTGCAAGGGCATCGACCTTTTCCCGGTGTACCGGGACTATGTCGAACAGCACTTTGAGGAGGGCTTCCATGAGCCGGGCCGATACTGGGAGGACAGTACCTTCAACTGCGCCCACCGGGTGAAATTCGACCTCTTCCGCCGTTACGGCCTCATCGCTGCGGCGGGGGACCGGCACCTGGCGGAGTTCATGCCCGGGGACAGCTATCTGAAGGACCCGGAGACCATCCGCGGATGGAAATTCGCCCTGACGCCGGTGTCCTGGCGCAAGGCGGATCTGCGAAAGCGCCTGGAGCGCAGCGCAAGGCTTGTGAGCGGGGAGGAGGATCTGCCCCTCGTGCCCACCGGCGAGGAGGGCATCCTCCTGATCCGCGCCCTCTGCGGCCTGGATCGGCTGGTGAGCAACGTGAACATCCCGAACTTTGCCCTGCAGATCCCCAATCTGCCCGCCCATACCGTGGTGGAGACCAACGCCCTCTTCGAAAGGGACGCGGTGCGCCCGGTGTTTGCCGGCGCCATGCCGGAGCAGGTGAGAGCGCTGGTGCAGCCCCATGTGGAGAATCAGGACCGGACCCTGAAGGCCGCCCTGACCTGCGACCGGGAGCTGGTCTACGAGGCCTTCCTCACCGATCCCCTGGTGAAGGGCCGGGCCTCCGAGGCGGAGGTCAGGCGCCTGGTGGACGACATGATCGCCAACACCGCCAAGTACCTGCCGGCCGGCTGGAAATAAGGAATACGGCCAGACACCTGCCGGGAAAATCATAGCAACAGCTCCTCTGTGTGAACAGGGGAGCTGTTGCTATCTGCCGATCCTCTGCGGGAGCCCTGCTTCGCCCATGGGGGGAAAAGTCCCCAGCGGGAACACTGGGGGATAGGGGGAGAAACGTACCCCTCATTCGCCGCCGCTTGCGGCGGCGACACCTCCCCTTGCAGGGGAGGCCAATGTGTGCCGCGTAGAGAGCGATCCCCTGATCGCTCCGCCTCCCCGCCTGAAGGATCCCACGCCGGCGCAGGGCCCGTTATCTTGGCTTCTGCGGCAACACCTGCCCCGCAACCTAGGGATCCTTCGTCGGTCCCCCTCCTCAGGAGGACAGCCCGGCCCAGCCGTTGCCGTAGGGGAGGGGCTCGCCCCTCCCGGCAGAATACGGTATATACAAAAAACATGATGGGGGAATTCGAAATATGCCAGGGTACGGGTCCGCCCATCATGTATTTTCCATTTTCATCGCCGCACCGGGCAACCGCCAGGGCGTAGGGCACCCCTACAAGGGAGACGCCACCTCATCCGTCATTCGGCGGATCGTGACACGCCGAATGACACCTTCTCCTCAAGGAGAAGGCGTTGGGTGGCCCGTTCGTGAAGCGCCTGCGGCATAGACGCGGCGTTCCCCCGCACAACGCACCCGCCTCCGTTTCTCCGTAGGGGACGGCGTCCTCGACGTCCCGGCGGGATGAGGAAGGTAAAGAGAAACAGGAGGCGTATCCGCGGGCTCCTCCCATCTGCACGCAAAAACAGCACCCCTGGGTTCAGGGGTGCTGTTTTCCGTTTATGGGCTTGTCTCAGCCGGGGATCCACATGCGGATGTTCTGGAAGTCCGCGCTGGCGTTTTCGGCGAAAACGCCGATGTGGGCGCCCTGGGTGGAGTGGGCGATGCGGCAGCTGAGGGACTTGACGCCGTCGATGTAGAACACTACGATCTCATTCTCGCAGACCAGCTTGATGTGGTGGGTGTCGCTCTTCGTGAAGTTGAAGCGGGTGAAGGCGGTGGGGTCGTAGTTTTCCAGATCCAGGATCTCATAGCCCTCGTAGTGGATGTTGCCGCGGCTCATGTCCAGGCACAGGGCGGTCCAGGTCCTGTCCTTCTCGCTGCCGCCGAAGGCAAAGCCCACACGGCCGGTCTCGCTCAGGGTCACGTCGCATTCCAGGGTCATGGTGGCGGGGCGGGTGCCCATATCCGCCAGGGCGTAGTCGCCTTCCTCCGCGCTGAGGGAGATGTTGTTGTCCTTGATCTCTACATTGCCCTTGATGGGCGCGGCGGGGACGATCTTGTCCATGGTGAAGTACTCGTCAAAGGTCTCGGGAGC
>CADAGW010000219.1 GCA_902787475.1 uncultured Eubacteriales bacterium | reverse complement strand
CGGCGCCGCAGGGGTCGCTCTTGGTCTCCCGGACGAACAGCAGCACATGGCTGCCCCGGGCTTTGTGGTGGATGTACCTTTGGCCAGTGGGCGAATCGGTACGGGCAGGCGTTTTTGGACGCCATACGGGACTGGGAGGACAAGGCGTAGGCGGGATCGGCGCTTGCCAGAAACGGCGATTTGTGGTACTATATAGGCCAAGGGATTTGCGCGAATGAGGTGAGATATATGGGCGTCACGGCGAAGTATCATCGTTTCCGGGAGGCGGGAGAGGCGGCCAACGTGCACAACGTGGAGATGTTTGGGGAGCCGCATCATTCCCTGTTTACCACGTCCAAGGTGTTTACCCTGCACAAGCACATCGACATCACCGACGACAAGGGCCGGGTGGTGTATCAGGCCAACACCAAGTTTCCGTCCCTGCACGACAAGACGGACATCGTGGACGCGGACGGAAAGCCCGTGGCCCACGTGGAGCGGAAGATACTGACCCTGCACCAGAGGCACTTTGTGACCATGGCGGACGGCACCGCCTTCCAGGTGTCCACCGAGCTGTGGCATCTGGTGAAGGATATCAACAACATAGAGGGCCTGGGCTGGCAGCTCCGGGGCAACATCATGGCCCTGAACTTCGAGCTGTACGACCAGGACGAGAACATCATCGCCGTCATCGGCCAGAAGATGCTCTCCATACACGATAAGTACTGCGCCGACATCTACCGTCCCGAGGTGGAGGACAAGGTGGTGGCGATCCTCATCACCCTCCAGCACATGATCCGGGACCGGGAAGCGGCCAGCGCGTCGTCCTCGTCGTCCTCCTCGTCCTCGGGCAACTGACGCGCGATATGACGAAAAAAGAAGCCTGGAAAAATCCGGGCTTCTTTTGATATTATATAAGAATCTGCTCGTAGAGGGCCTTGTCCCGGTCGGAAAACACGTTGAATATGACCCGCTCCATCTGTCCCGGGTGGCTTTGGAGCCATTCGCCGACGGTCTGTACTGCGATCTGCGCCGCCAGATCCGGCGGGAAGCGGAACACGCCGGTGGAGATGCAGCAGAAGGCCACGGACATCAGGCCGTTTTCAAGGCACAGATCCAGCGTGTTCGAGTAGCAGAGGGCCAGATCCCTTTGAAGAGAGGGGGTCGCCCGGTCGTACACGATGGGCCCCACGATGTGGATCACCTTTTTGGCGGGCAGATTGTAGCCGTCGGTGAGCATGGGCACGGAGGTGGGCTGCTCATAGTCCGGGCCGAACTTCTCCCGGAGCCGCTCCATCTGCCGGTGACATTCCAGCCGGAGCTGCACGCCGGAAAAGGAGTGGATGCAGTTGTCTATGCAGCTGTGCATGGGTACGAAGCACCCCAGCATCTGGGAATTGGCGGCGTTGACGATGGCGTCCACCTGAAGGCGGGTGATGTCCCCCTGCCACAGGGAGATGGGGCCCCGGAGGGCGGGGATGTCGTCGAGGGTCACGATGCCCTTTTCCACGGAGCGGGCCTTCAGATATTCATCCTGCAGGCGCAGGGTCTCTTCCGGCAGGGGCCTGGGCTCCCGGATGTTCATAAGGGAACGGAGGATCCGCCGCCGACCCTCCGCGTCCCGGGGCGTGGCCATGTCCCGGTATTCTCCGGAATCCGCTTTGAAGGCCTCCACCAGGTCGTACAGCCGCCTATCCTGGACGGCGTTTTCGTTTGCTTCCAATTATACCGTCTCCTTTCGCCCGCCCCGCTTGCTCTCGGAAAACCAATACGCCTCCTCTGCCCAGCCCATAAGCTCCCCGTCGATCTCCTCCGCTCTGCCGATGACGATGTGTACGGTCCAGCGCCCGGGATAGGGCTGCGTCTGGACCGCCGCCCGGGGGGAGGACAGGGGAGCGGGGAGGCCCAGAGTCACCACCAGACAGGGGTCGGGCATGTCCGCCTTCCGCCTGACCCGGATCAGGGACGCGCAGGCGAACACGTGGCGGTGGAAAAAGGTGATCTGGGTCTTCTGCACCCTCCTTTGGGCGTCCGGGAAGGCCGAAAGGAGCCTGTTTTCCAGCTCCTCGTAGAGGGGCAGGGCGCCCGCATGGCCCTCAAAAAACGCCAGTATGTCCGCGTCCACGCTTTTTCCTCCTTTGGATGCGGTGAGGTCATCTTTCCCGGATGGTCACATGTACCGGGTCACCGTCCCCGATCCCCAGCCGGTTCCGAATGGATTTAAGCACGCCGATCACATAGCATATGTTCCCGTCCTCGTCGGTGACGCCCATGTTGACCACGCTGCCGTCATAGGGCACGCCGTCGAATTCCGCGTGGACCTTCACCCGGCCCCGGCCAAATTCCCGGCGGACGTCGAAGGGGCACACCACATAGGCCCCGCCGTCCGGCTCCACCCGCAGCGGGGCCGTAAAGGAAAACGCTTTGGCCATGCCCGTCATCCCCTTTTTCTTCATTATATCATATTTCCGTCCGGATGGGAACGGGGGCCGCAGATTCGCCTTATTTTCTATACAGCATTTGCCTTGACAGAACGCGGGGGAAATGGTATCCTTTTTTGTTGGGAACAGGCAGATAATACCCGACCGCGCGGCGGGAAACGATACAGCCACAGGGGGAAGATCATGAGGCGCTTTAAAAACTGGGTGATCGGCGGCATTGAAAACAAGGTGTTCAACCTCATACTCATCACGGTGCTGCTGCTTACCGGGGCCTATATGGCCGTGTCCCTGCACCACAGCAACATGCTCTCCAGTCTCTCCGCCCAGTCCAGCCAGCGGCAGGAGGAGGCCATCGAGGAGATCACGGGCAGCGTGATGGATTCGGTGGTGGCCGATTCCATGAACCGCTCCACAAGGCTGGAGGCCCGCATCGCGGACGAGCTGTTCAAGGGGCTCAAGACCCGGGTGGAAATGCTGGAGCGGTACACCCGGCAGCTGCTGTGCCACCCGGAGGATTATCCCCGGATGGAGTATTCCGCCCCGGACCCGGCGCAAAACGGGCTGGTGAAGGCCCAGACCATATTGGCCGACGGCGTGGATCCGGAGGACGCGGCCCTTCGGGACAAGCTGAGCCTGCTCTCCAACATGTCGGACATGATGGAGGCCCTCTTCGGCGCGTCGGAGGAGACCAATTCCTGCTTCGTGGCCCTGCCGGAGGGCGCGTTTCTGGTGACGGACGACCGGTCGGCCACCAAGTTCGACGGGACCGGGGCCCAGGTGTCCTACGACCCCCGCACCCGGCCCTGGTATAAGCAGGCCGTGCGCAAGGGCGAGCTGATATTCACCGACGTGGAGGTGGACGCCTTCACCGGGGACATCGGCGTGGTGTGCGCCATGCCGGTGTATGTGGACGGCGAGCTGGCGGCGGTGGTGGGCACAGACCTGTTCCTCACCTCCATGCAGAACTCGGTGCAGTCCTCCGAGGAAAACGGGGGCTTCCTGGTGGTGGTGAACTCCCAGGGTCACGTGGTGTTCTCCCCCAAGTCGGCGGGGGACTTCCGGGTGCTGCCCCGGGGCGAGGCCAAAGACCTGCGGGCGCTGGGCAGCGAGGATCTGGCCGGCGTGGTGAACGATTCCCTCCAGGACGCCTGCCAGGCCCGGCTGGTCAAAATGAAGGACGGGGAATTCTATATGGCCGGATTCCCCATGGAGACGGTGGGCTGGGCCCTTTTATCGGTATTCGACAAGGAGATGGCCGGAAAGCCCGCGGCCATGCTGAAGGCAAGCTACGAGACCATACAGCAGGAGACCAGCGCCACATACCTTGAAAAGATGGGCCACTCCCGCACCACGGCCACGGTACTGGTGGTGGCGGTGGCCGTCCTGATGCTGGCGGGGGCGCTGATACTGGGCAAGCGGATCGTCCGCCCCCTCAACACCATCACCCACCGCATCGCGGAGCTGAGCGAAACCAACCTGGAATTCAAGATGGAGGACGCCTACCGCACAGGAGACGAGATACAGGTGCTGGCGGAATCCTTCGCGGCCCTGTCCCACAAGACGGTGGAGTACGTGGAGCGGGTCAAGACCGTCACCGCGGAGAAGGAGCGCATCGGGGCGGAGCTGACTCTGGCCAACCAGATCCAGGCGGCCATGCTGCCTCACATCGTGCCCGCCTTCCCGGACCGGACCGATTTCGACATATTCGCCAGCATGGACCCCGCCAAGGAGGTGGGCGGCGACTTCTACGACTACTTCCTGGTGGACGAGGATCACCTGTGCATGGTCATGGCCGACGTGAGCGGCAAGGGCGTGCCGGCGGCGCTGTTTATGATGGCGTCCAAGATCATGCTG
>CADAGW010000218.1 GCA_902787475.1 uncultured Eubacteriales bacterium | reverse complement strand
CAAATAAACAAGCTCCCTGGTTGACGTGTCTGTCCATCGGGGAGCTTGTTTTGATGATCACGATGTCATTGCGATGAACCGAAGGCGAAGAAGCAATCCCTTCCTTTTTTCGTCTGCGTCCCATGCCGCGGCGTTTGGGCGTCGAACCATCGTACAGCCAGTCGTCAGCAGCTCCAATGTGTTTCTTTATGCATTTCTCTCCGTTTTCTTCTGCGTTCCCGGAAAATAGCGCGCATAAAGCGGCAGATCTTCCGTTTGCTCGGAAAGCAGGCTGTACACTCCGGGCCGCCTCTGCAGGAAACGAGTCTTTCGCATACTCATCGAATCGATATAGTTCTCTGATCCATACTGCGGCGGCGGGTCACGGTGAATGTCCAATTCGCAGGTGACGACCTCGGATCCGGCACGCGCCGCCTGGGCGACAATGCGTCCCATCGGATCGACGATACAGCTCGGATCGCTTCCTTCGGGCAGCGGGCCTTCCCCTCCAAACCCCATAGCGGCGGCAATGGAAACGCTGTTCTCATACGCGCGGCACACGCCGTAGATATTCTCCCATCCCAGCGTGGGCAGCGCGATCAGCTCCGCGCCCTTCAGGGCCTGGATCCTCGCGGACTCAGGGAACTGCATATCCCAGCAGACCTGCATCCCGATGCGCCCCAGCTTTGTCTCAAATACGTCCAGCCGGTCTCCGTGCGTGATCTGTCTCTCTTCTCCGGCGGGCAGATGCACCTTCCTGTGCACGCCGACGATCTCGCCGGCGTCGTCAAAGAGCACGGCACAGTTGTAGGCTTTCCCTCCGATGACAAGATACAGGCCCGCCACGATGTGCATCTTCCATGCGCGCGCCTTCTCGGCAAACCGCCGCACAGTCTCTCCGTCCAGTCCTTCGTATATCTCCGCAAACGGCCAGCGTGTGTCTGCGCAGTTCAGATGACCGTTGATCGCCTCCACGGTCACCGCCAGGTCGGAAGCACGGCGTCCGGCCTCGTCTATCATCGCCCATGCTTCCTCCAGATTGAAAGCAGCCTCCCTGCGCAGAACATCCAGCGGCGGCTCCTTCTGCCCCATCCCATAACTGGACCGGATCTTCTGCTGCAAAACCGAAATCTGCACAGCGTCCTCCTTGAACGTTTCCGTATTGCGTCAGCCGATCAGGTCCTCGTATTTCTTCGTCAGGTAGTCCACGTAATACTTGGGATCGAAGGGCTCGCCTACGGCGTTTTGGAGGGTCTTTTCGGGGGCAAAGAGCCTGCCGTACTGCCAGATGCGCTCCCGGAGCCATTCCGTAACGGGAGTAAGGTCGGCCCTTGCGGCGGCGGCGTCCACGTCCACCGTTTCCCGCATCCTGGCGAGCATCTGCGCCCCGTAGGCGGAGCCCAGCGCGTAGCTGGGGAAATAGCCAAAAAGGCCGCTGGACCAATGGGAATCCTGCAGCACCCCCTCCCGATTGCTGGCGGGCTCTATGCCCACGTATTCAAGGTAGAGCCGGTTCCACTCCCCGGGCAGCTCCAAAGAGGTGATCTCGCCCGCGAAGAGCCGCTTTTCCAGCTCATACCGCACCATCACGTGCATGCAGTACGTCAGCTCGTCCGCCTCCGTGCGGATGAGGGAGGGCACGCTCTTGTTGACCGCCCGGTAGATCTCCTCGTCGCTGACATCCGTCAGGGACGGGAACAGGGAGCGGAGCTTGGGCGATATGGCGGATATGAAGGGCCGGCTCCTGCCGATCAGGTTTTCAATGAACCGGGACTGGCTCTCGTGAAGGGCCATGGACGCGCCGTCGTCCAGGCAGGTGTAGGCGTATTCGGGCCGGGTGTGGGCCATGTACATGGCGTGGCCGCCCTCGTGGAGCACGCTGAACATGGAGTAGGAGAAATTGTCCTCGTGGTAGTGGGTGGTGAGCCGCACATCGTGACGGGAGAAGCAGGTGGTGAAGGGGTGCTCCGTCTCCCCTATGCCCACGTGCATGGGGTCAAGGCCGATCACGCCCATGATGTAGTCAGACAGCTCCCTCTGCCGGGCGATGGGGAAATGGCCCCACAGGCAGGAGTCGTCCAGGGGCTCCGCGGCCTGTACCCGCCGGATCACCGGGGCAAGGCCCTCCCGAAGGGCGGAGAAGAACCGATCGCACGTCTCCCTGTTCAGCCCTTCCTCGTACCGGGACAGTCTGAAGTCGTAGGGGTCCTTGTCCGGGGCGATGTGCCGGGCCAAAGAGATCTGGGCGGCCACGATCTTGTCGATATAGGGCGCGAAGGAGGCGTAGTCGTCATTGACCTTGGCCCTGTGCCACACGTCCTCCGCCTCGTTGGTGAGCCGCCGGTAGGCCACGAATTCCTCCATGGGGACGGCCCGGGTCTCGGTAAAGTCCTTTCTGAGCAGCTCCACCGTGCGGGCCTGCTCCTGTGTAAGCTCCGCCCTGTTTTCATGGAGGAACTCAAGGGTCTCCTCTAGTTCGGGGCTGGTGGCCAGCTTATAGGCCTCTTCGCTCAATATGGCCAGCGTCTCTCCCCGGTTCTGAAGGGCATTTTGTATCGTCATATGTACCTCCGTTTACAGCGCCTCGAGCATGTCGCCGGGGTTTTCCTTGGCCTTGACCTTGGTCTCGGCCCTGGCGATCAGTCCGTTTTCATCGATCAGGTAGGTGGTTCGCACCACGCCCATGGCGGTCTTTCCATACATGGTCTTTTCCTGCCATGCGCCGTAGGCCTGCGTCACCGCGGCGTCGGGGTCGGACAGGAGGGTAAAGGGCAGGCCGTACTTTTCCTCGAACCGCTTGTGGGAGGCCGCGCTGTCCCGGCTCACTCCCAGCACCACCGCGCCCTTTTCCCGGAACTGGGGATACAGCTGGGCAAATCCGCAGGCCTGGGCGGTGCACCCGGCGGTGTTGTCCTTGGGATAGAAATAGAGTATCACCTTTTGCCCCGCGTAGTCCGACAGGGAATGGGGCTGGCCGTTCTGGTCCGCGAGGCAGAAATCCGGGGCTTTGGAACCGATCTCCAGCATACGATCTCCTCCCGAATGTGTGTTGTGTATATTATAGCACCTGCCGCCCCTGTTCGTAAAGAGGCGGCAGGTAATGAAACACGGTTACACGTTGGGGAGCCTGCGGAGGATGTCCTCCACCCGGGCGCAGGCCCTGTCGATCTGTATGCGGGCGTCGCTGATGCGGCTCTGCACCATCAGATCCGCCAGGAAGCTGTCGAAAAACACGTCGGCGAAGGTGAGGAAGGGGCCCACGTCCACCCCGGGCATGTCCACATCCCGAAGCTCCCTGCTGAAGGCGGCCAGATCGTCCCGGGCCCGCTCCATGTCCGCCTGGGCGTCGTTCAGCTTGTAGTGCTTGATGAGGGAGGCCACGGTGCCGCCTCCCAACAGGTCGAATATGCCCCAGCCCCTGGCGCTGCTTAACTTCCTTTGGGCCTGGCGCAGGCTGTTGTGGGCCCGTATGCCCGCCTGGCGGGCCTGACGGATCTCTCTGGCCATTCTCTCGTCCATGAACTCTTCCTCCTTTGACAGGGTGTTTGGCCGTGGTTCGATGGTCACATGATACACCCGCGGGCTGAAAAAGGCAACCAAAAGGGCCCGAATCATGCCGGATCCGGGCCCAATTGTCGCTTTGGGGGGCTGAATGCTTCCGTGAAAGGCTGAAAACAGGGGACGGATTGCTTCGTCGCTTCGTTCCTCGCAATGACACACGGGAAGTCCCTGTCATTGCGAGGAGGCCGCATGGCCGACGAAGCAATCCGCTGCCCCAGTCCATCTCTCGGAAGGAGAATTACCTGTTCAGTATGTCCATAAACTCCTGCCCGGTGATGGTCTCCTTTTCAAGCAGGAATTTGGCCAGCTCGTGGAGCTTGGGCTCGTTTTCCCGCAATATCCTGTCCGCCTTCTCCCGGGCCTCCTTTACGATCCTCACCACCTGCTGGTCGATCTTTTCCGCCGTGGCCTGGGCGCAGATCAGGGAGGTGTCGCCGCCAAGGTACTGGTTGTTCACCGTCTCCAGGGCCACCATGCCGAACTCGTCGCTCATGCCGTAGCGGGCCACCATGCCCCGGGCCAGCTTCGTGGCCTGCTCAATGTCGTTGGAGGCGCCGGTGGTGATCCTGCCGAACACCAGCTTTTCCGCCGCCTGGCCGCCGGTGAGGGTGGCGATCTTGTTGGCCATCTCCTCCTGGTCCATCAAAAAGTGCTCGTCCTGATCCACCTGCATGGTATATCCCAGGGCCCCGCTGGTGCGGGGGATGATGGTGATCTTGGCCACGGGAGCGGAATTCTGCTGCTTGGCCGCCACCAGGGCGTGGCCGATCTCGTGATAGGACACGATCTGCCGCTCCCGCTGGCTCATGACGGCGTTTTTGCGCTGGTAGCCGGCGATGACCGTCTCCACGCTCTCCTCCAGGTCCCCCTGCTCCACGGTGTCCCGGCCAAGCCGCACCGCCCGTAGGGCCGCTTCGTTTATGATGTTGGCCAGCTCCGCGCCGGACGCGCCGGAGGTGGCCCGGGCCACGGCCTCGAAGTCCACGCCGGGAGCCATCCTGACTTCCCGGGCGTGCACCTTGAGTATGGCCACCCGTCCCGCCAGGTCGGGCAGCTGCACCGGTATGCGCCGGTCGAACCGGCCGGGGCGCAAAAGGGCCGGATCCAGGGACTCGGGCCGGTTGGTGGCCGCCAGGATCACCACGCCCTTTTTGCCGTCGAAGCCGTCCATCTCGGTGAGAAGCTGGTTGAGCGTCTGCTCCCGCTCGTCGTTTCCGCCCAGACCGCTGCCCGCGTCCCGCTTTTTGCCGATGGTGTCGATCTCATCGATAAACACGATGCAGGGGGCCTTTTCGTTGGCCTGCTTAAACAGATCCCGCACCTTGGCCGCGCCCATGCCCACGAACATCTCCACAAATTCAGACCCGGAAATGGAGAAAAAGGGCACGTGGGCTTCTCCGGCCACCGCCTTGGCCAGCAGGGTCTTTCCGGTGCCGGGAGGGCCCACCAGCAGCGCGCCCTTGGGCAGCTTCGCGCCGATGGCGGCGTATTTTTCCGGGCTGTGGAGGAAGTCCACGATCTCCACCAGCGCCTCCTTGGCCTCCTCCTCCCCGGCCACGTTGTCGAAGGTGACGCCGGTCTCGGACTCGGCGTAGATCTTGGCGTTGGCCTTGCCAAAGGACATGGCGTTGCCGGGCATGCCCCGCTTTTCAAGGCCCCGCATGAGGAACCGGCCCAGGAGCATGAATATGCCGATGGGCAGCACCCAAGAGAATATAAAGTTGATCAGGGGCGAATTCTGCTTGGAGATCTGGGAGGAAAAGGTGACCCCCGCGCTCTCCAGCCTGTTTGTGAGCCCGTCGTCCGGGAACACCACGGTGGTGTACACCGCGTCGTTCCCCTCCTCGTCCGTGGCCAGGAAGGCGATCTGATCGCCGTCCTCGCTCAGGGACACCTCCTTGACCCGGCCCGCGTCCACCATGGACAAAAACTCGCTGTAGGCGATCTGCTTGACGCTGCCCCGGATCATGGCCGGGAATATGAGGGCGTTGAACAGAAGAATCAGCGCCACCGCGATGACGCAGTAGTAAATTAGAGGTTTTTTGTTGGGGCTGTTGGAATCCAGCATCGGCGCTCCTCCTTTTTGGTATTGTGGGAGTATTATTCTCCCTTTTTCCCCTTTTTCCTGCCGCCGGGCGGCAAAATCACAGATTCTTTTCCCTGCGGCCGTTTGCGGAGGCCCTGGGGTATGGTATAATAAGCTATCAAACGCGGGAGGGCCGCCATGAAAAGGCTGATGAAGTATTTGAAGGAATACCGTATGGAGAGCGTGCTGGGGCCGCTGTTCAAGCTGCTGGAGGCGCTGCTTGAGCTGTTTGTGCCGCTGGTGATGGCCTCCGTCATCGACCAAGGCATACAGACCGGGGACAAAGGATATATACTGGGCCGGTGCGCCGTGCTGGCGGCGCTGGCGGTGGTGGGGCTGATCTTTTCCATCACGGCCCAGTATTTCGCCGCCCGGGCGTCGGTGGGATTCGCCGCCAACCTGCGGGAGGCCCTGTTTGGGCACATCGGCAAGCTGTCCTACGGGCAGATGGACAGGATCGGCTCCGATACCCTCATATCCCGTATCACCAGCGACGTAAACCAGGTGCAGAGCGGGCTGAACCTGGCCCTGCGGCTGCTGCTCCGCTCCCCCTTCGTGGTATTCGGGGCCATGATCATGGCGTTCACCATAGATGTAAAGAGCGCATTGGTGTTTCTGGCTGTGATACCGGCTTTGTCTTTGGTGGTGTTCGGCATCATGCTCTGGAGCCTGCCCCGATACAGGGCGGTGCAGAAAAATCTCGACGGCGTGCTGGAAAAGACCCGGGAGAACCTGACCGGCGTGAGGGTCATACGCGCCTTCCGCATGGAGGAGGATGAGACGGAGGCCTTCGCCCGGCGCAACGAAGCGCTCACCGCCCTTCAAAAGAAGGTGGGCCGGGTATCCGCCGTCATGAACCCCGCCACCTACGTGATCGTGAATTTGGGCATCATCGCCCTGATCCACCGGGGGGCCATACGGGTGGACGCCGGGATACTGACCCAGGGCCAGGTGGTGGCGCTGTACAACTACATGAGTCAAATACTGGTGGAGCTGATCAAGCTGGCGAGCCTGATACTGTCCATCACCCGGGCGCTGGCCTGCGCCGGGCGGATAGAGAGCGTGCTCAAGATCGAGCCGGACATGGCCGGGGCGGACAAGCCCCGAGCCATGCGGGGCGCAGGAGTGGCCTTTGAGGACGTGTCGCTGACCTACCCCGGCGGCGGGGCGGCGGCG
>CADAGW010000217.1 GCA_902787475.1 uncultured Eubacteriales bacterium | reverse complement strand
CCTCTGCCAAATGCCATAACCCTTTGCGCTGAAAAAGCCTTTGACCTCTGTCTCTGCGAAACGTCATAACGCTTTCTGCCGAAAAAATCCTTATGTTATAAAGAAAAACCCGGGATCGGATCGGCCATCCGCTCCCGGGTTTTCATTCCATTTTCACTTCGATATCATACCAATTGTTGTGTTTTTCCCTCTACTGTTCCTCTCCTCTTTTTGCTTCCCCCAGCAGTCCGCACAGTTCGTCGCACAGGTCCCGGGCGGTCTCCTCCCGGGCGCTTTCGGCCACCACCCGGCATTCGTCCCTGTCCTCGGAGGGACACACCCAGGCCCAGCCGCCTTTGTCGTGACAGCACATGCCCTCGTCCATATCCCCACCCCGGGGAGAGGCCATGATCCTTCCCATGGCGCGGGCCCTGCCGCCTTCAAAGCGCACCACCCGGGTTTTCCGGTAGAGCCTGGGGGCCTCCTGCCGCCACTGATCCAGGGTGAGGCCCGCATTTTGGAGGGCCGCCGCCACCCTCAGACCCAAAAAGATGCCGTCGAAATGGTAGGAGAAGGCGTCCCGGCCCTGCTCCAACAGCGCCTCCATCCACCGGCTCCTCTCCCCGCACACCCGCTCCACCCTGGCGCCCCTTTTTTCGGCCAGCGATTCCGCCGCCCGGGTGGCGTCGTGGGGCAGGATCAGGCGGTCATAGCCAGCCTCCAGCATGGCCCAGAGGGGAAGGAGCTGATTTTCCGCCTCCGTGAGCATGCCCGTTTCGTCCATAAAAATCGCGTTTTGTCCATCATTTTGGAGCCATATTCCCACCTCTTTCGGCCCCAAAACCATCCTCTCCGGGTCCCATTCGGTGCGGATACTGGCCCCGGCCCGCTCAAAAACGGCTTCGGAAAGGGCCAGCAGGCGGGTGTCGTCGGAGTACACCGCCGCGAGCGCTCCCCCGGCAGAGCATCCATCGGCCGCCCCGGCGGCGTAGGACAGATCCAGCCTTCCCGCCGGGGCGGCGGGCCTTAGGATGCGGGTGAAGGGCCGCTCCCCGTCGCCCCGGCGGAGGTATCCGTTCATTTTCCGGCGGACGGGGCCGGGCAGCTCCGCCCCCCGGCTGTCCCACAGGAGAATCCCCTCTTCGAAGGACACATACGCCGCGCCGTCCGTCCCCAGGCTCCACAGGCCCCGCCGGGCCTCGGGCACGGCGCAGGCCCCGCCGTCGTATACCTGCACGCCCATGGCCAAAAGCGCGCCTTCCACCGCCAGGGCACAGGCCTGGCTGGCGGCGGAGGGGCCCCGGGCCACCAGCACGGAGGCGTTTTTCGCCGCCCTCTGCCAGGCCGCCGCCATCCGCGCGGCCTTTTCCACATCTCCGGGATACAGCCGCCCGGAGCGGGTCGTTTCCCGGCGGGGACTTCCCCACACCACGCTGCCCTCATAGCGGACGCCAGGGGCAAGCTGCTTGTCCGGCCATACCCGGCACTCCGGGTCCAGCGTGGCCCCGGCGCCCAGCACCGAGCGGGCCCCCAGCACGCTGCCCTCGAAGGCCCGGCTTCCCGGCTCCATGCGGGCGTCCTCCATGAGGATGGCGCCCCGGGCCTCGCATCCGTCCCCCACATGGGCCCCGGAAAGGAGGACGCACCGCTTGACGCTGGCGTCCTGGCCAAGGGTCGCCCCGTTTCCCACCACGCTGTATGCCCCCACGAAGGCCCGGGCGGCCACGGAGGCGTTTTCCCCGATCCAGCAGGGGGCCTCCAGGGTCGCGGTGGGGTCTACCCGGCTGCCCTTCTCCCGCCTCACGCCCGGCTTTTCCATGCCAGGGCATAGGCCCGGTTTTTCCGTGCCCTGCCGTTCTTCCGGCTTTTCCACACCAGGGCATAGGCCCGGTTTTTCCGGCATTATACCCGATCTTTCCGTGCCCTGCCGTTTTCCCGGCTTTTCCTCGCCAGGGCATAGGCCCGGTTTTTCCGTGTCTGGCCATAGGCCCGGTTTTTCCGTGCCCTGCCGTTCTTCCGGCTTTTCTTCGCCAGGGCATAGGCCCTGTTTTTCCGTGTCTGGCCATATGCCCGGTCTTTTCATGCCGGGCAGGGAAAAGCGGCCCGTGAGGGCGTCCCGGTTGGCCCGGCGGTAGGCGTCCAGATCGCCAATGTCGCACCAGTAGCCCTCCCAGAGGAAGGTGTGGATGGGGCGGCCCTCCCGGAGCATGGCGGGGAACACGTCCCGCCCGAAGTCGCAGAAGGTTCCTTTGGGGATACGGTCCAGCACGCCGGGTTCCAGTATGTATATGCCCGCGTTGGCCGCGTCGCCCCGCACCTGGCTCCACTGGGGCTTTTCGACAAACCGGGTGACCCGGCCCGACCCGTCCCGCTCCACCAGGCCGTATTCCCGGGGATCCTCCACCCGGGTCAATACCATGGTGGCCTCCGCGCCGGAGGCGACGTGGCTGCGGAGGGCCGCCGTCAGGTCGCAGTCGGTGAGGCCGTCGCCGGAGAGCACCAGGAAGGTCTCTCGCAGGTAGTCCCGGGCCTGGGCCACGCCCCCCGCCGTGCCCAGGGGCGTTTCCTCGGTGAAGTAGGTCAGCTCCACCCCGAAGTCCCTACCGTCGCCGAAGTGGGAGCGTATGGCGTCGGGGAGATATTTGAGGGTCACCGCCGCCCGGGTGACGCCGTGGGTTTTGAGCAGCGCCAGGGCGTATTCCATCACCGGCCTGCCCATGACCGGCGCCATGGGCTTGGGCATATCGCAGGTCAGCGGGCGAAGCCGTTCCCCCTCTCCCCCCGCCATGATGATCGCCTGCATAGACACACCTCCAGTGAGCCCGCCGCCGGCGGGCCGGGCGCAGGGCCCGAATTGGTTTTGGTATCAGTGTGCCCGGGGAACAAGGAATGTATGCGGGCCCATGGAGGGCGGGGATGAAGAGGGAACGGATTGCTTCGTCACTTCGTTCCCCGCAATGACAAAGGGACCTTTGCTGTCATGGCGAAACGTTCTGAAAGATCGGCGAAGCCATCCGCCGTCCTCCCCTTACGATACGATGGGGCATAAAAAAGCCGCCCTCCCATCGAGAGCGGCCCATATCTGTGTTACGGTCAGTCCGTGAGCCGGGCGTACCAGGCGTCGGTCAGGGGGACGAACTGGAGGAAATGATCAGAGTAGGTATTCGCCAGCTGTTCCGCGGCGGTGCCGGGGAAGCCGTAGATGGTCCGCACAGTGCTGCCCGCGAAGGGGTTGCCCTCGATGTTGGTCACGCCTTTCGGGATCACCGCGGCGGTGGCGCTGATCTGCTGGAAAGCCCTCAGTTCGATGGAGGTCAGCCCAGCGGGGAGGAAGAAGTCCGGCGCGGGAGCCAGCAGATCGAAGCCGCAGGGGTCTACAGTGTTGGCCGCGTAGGCCTCCGCCGTGGAGCCGCTGTAGCCCCTGAGCGTGAAGCCGGTGGCACAGTCCCCGAACACATCATAATTGCTGTCGCCGATGACGCAGTCGGGATTCAGAATGGTGGCGCTGGCCAGGCCGGTGCACCAGTAGAAAGCCATGTAGCCGATGCTGGTCACGCTGCTGGGGATGGTGACGCTGGTCAGGCCGCTGCAGCCATAGAAAGTATATTCGCCGATACTGGTCACGCTGCTCGGGATGGCGACGCTGGTCAGACCTCTGCAGCGGTAGAAAGCAATTGTGCCGATACTGGTGACACCGCTGCCGATGGTGAGAGACGTGATGCTTTCTCTGTAGCTGTTCCAGGGCACATCTGAACTGTGGTTGTAATTCTTCATCGGCCCCGTGCCGCTGATGGTCAGCACTCCGGTGGCGGGGTTGAATGAATAGGTCACGTTCGTGCCGCAGGAGCCGGAAAGGCTGCCCAGGGATTCAAAGGCGCAGGGGTTTTTGGTGTTGGCCGCGTAGGTCTCCGCCGTAGAGCCGGGCCAGCCGCGGAGGGTGAAGCCGGAAGCGCAGCCCTTGAACACATCGTAATCGGTATCGCCGATGGCGCAGTTGGGGTTCAGGACGGTGGCGCTGATCAGGCCGGAGCTCTCGAAAGCACCATAGCCGATGCTGTTCACGCTGCTCGGAATGGTGACGCTGTTCAGACCGGTGCAGTACGCGAAAGTATAGATGCCGATGCTGGTCACACTATTCGGGATGGCGACACTGGTCAGACCGGTGCACCAGTAGAAAGCCATGTAGCCGATGCTGGTCACGCTGCTGGAGATGGTGACGCTGGTCAGGCCGCTGCAGCCATAGAAAGCACCAATGCCGATATGGGTGACACCGCTGCCGATGGTGACGCTGGTCAGGCCGCTGCAGCTGTGGAAAGCAATTCT
>CADAGW010000216.1 GCA_902787475.1 uncultured Eubacteriales bacterium | reverse complement strand
AGATTTTGGCCTACCGGCAGGAGGCCGCCAAAAAATCGGACTTCGAGCGCACGGAGCTGAATAAGGATAAGACCGGCGTGGAGATACAGGGCATCACCGCCACCAACCCCGTCACCGGCACGTCCATCCCCGTGTGGGTCAGCGACTACGTGCTCATGGGCTACGGCACCGGCGCCATCATGGCCGTGCCCGCCCACGACGAGAGAGACTGGGAGTTCGCCCGCAAGTTCGGCATTCCCATGATCGAGGTGGTGGCCGGGGGTGACATCGAAAAGGAAGCCTATACCGACATTCAGGACGGCGTGATGGTCAATTCCGGGTTCCTGAACGGCCTGAAGGTGGCCGAGGCCAAAAAGACCATCATCGAGTGGCTCACCGAGCAGGGCCTGGGCGTCAAAAAGGTGAACTTCAAGCTGCGCGACTGGGTGTTCAGCCGTCAACGGTACTGGGGCGAGCCCATACCGCTGGTCAAGTGCGACTGCTGCGGCTGGGTGCCCGTGCCCTACGACCAGCTGCCCCTGAAGCTGCCCGAGGTGCAGAACTACGAGCCCACCGACGACGGCGAGAGCCCGCTGGCCGCCATGACCGACTGGGTCAATACCACCTGCCCCAAGTGCGGACGGCCCGCCAAGCGGGAGACCGACACCATGCCCCAGTGGGCCGGGTCCAGCTGGTATTTCCTGCGCTACATCGATCCCCACAACGACAGCGAGCTGGCGGCCATGGAAGAGCTCAAGTACTGGCTGCCGGTGGACTGGTATAACGGGGGCATGGAGCACACCACGCTCCACCTGCTCTATTCCCGGTTCTGGCACCGGTTCCTCTACGACATCGGCGTGGTGCCCACCAAGGAGCCCTATGCCAAGCGGACCAGCCACGGCATGATCCTGGGCGCCAACGGTGAAAAGATGAGCAAGTCCCGGGGCAACGTGGTCAATCCCGACGACGTGGTGGACGAGATCGGCGCGGACGCCTTCCGTCTGTACGAGATGTTCATGGGCGCCTTTGACCAGGCCATCCCCTGGTCCACCGAGGGAGCCAGGGGCTGCAAGCGGTTCCTGGACCGGGTGTGGCGGCTGATGGACATGATGACCGAGGAAAAGGGCATATCCAAGGATATGGCCTACGACGTGAACAGCTGCATCAAGAAGGTGGGCGAGGATTACGAGCGGATGAAGTACAACACCGCCATCGCCGCCATGATGGCGCTGGTGAACCAGCTCTACGACAAGGGCAGCGTGACCCGGGGCGAGCTGGCGGCGCTGATCCAGATCCTCAACCCCGTGGCGCCTCACATGACCGAGGAAATGAACCAGATCTGCGGCTTCGGCGGCGAGCTGATCCGCAAACCCTGGCCCAAGTACGACGAAAAGGCCCTGGTGAAGGCCACGGTGGAAGTGGCCCTGCAGGTCAACGGCAAGGTGCGGGGCCGTGTGGAGGTGCCCGCCGACCTGACCCGGGAGACCGCGGCGGACTATTTCGCCCAGGACGAGGCGGCCAAAAAGGTGCTGGACGGCAAGACGCCCAAGAAAGTGGTGTTCGTGCCCGGCAGGCTTGTCAACTTCGTGGTGTAACACAGAACAAACGACTTTGGGGAGGGCGCTATGGAAACGGGAATGGCCATAGGGCTGGGTCTGCTGAGAGGACTGACGGAGTTTTTGCCCATCAGCTGGGAGGGACATCTGGCGTTTTTGCGGATGATCTCCGGCATGGCGGCTCCCTCGTCCGTGGTGGAGCTGTGTCTCCACCTGGGCCTTCTGGCGGCCCTTTTGCTGTGCTACGGCAAAAGGCTCGTCTCCATGTTCGCCCATCCCCTTCAAAGCGAGCTCAAATGGCTGATCCTGTCCGTGGGCCCGGCTGTGGCCGCGGCCTACACGGTGCGGGATCAGATATCGGGCCTCTACCAAAGCCGGTATCTGGGGCCCATATTCCTCATTTCCAGCCTGATCCTCATGATCGGCCAGGGGGTGGGCACCTTCTATAAGGAGCCCCGGGGCCACGTGCGCTTTTACGACGCGCTGGTGATGGGCGCTCTCAGGGCGGTGAGCATACTGCCGGGCATGAGCCCCAACGGCTCCGCCATGGCCGGGGGACTGGCCACGGGCCTCAAGCGCAAGCGGGCGGCGGACTTCGCCTTCTGCATGGCCGTGCCCGTGGTGATATGGGACATCGTCAGGGACGTGCAGGCCGTTTCCGCCCAGGCCGCGGCCCAGGAAACGGGCCTGTGGGTCTTATTTCGGGACCAGATCACGTCCGCCGGATACGCCCCGCTGATCAGCGCGGGCTGCGCCATGATCGCCGGAGCGGCGGCCATACGGCTGATGGTGGGCCTGGTCAAGAGGGGGAACCTCAAATGGTTCTCCGTATACACACTGCTGCTGGGCCTGTCCATCATCGCCTGGCAGCTGATCCAGGGGGGAGAGCTATGATACTGGAAAAAAGCGGCAGCTTCGTGCAGGACGCCCGGCTCTATTCCAGTATCGCCGCGGAGGACATGAAGAAGCTGGAGGGCTTCCACAGGATCCGGCACGTGTTCAATTCCGCCATGCGGGAGGTCAGCGCGAAGCTGGAGACCCTGGACGACGAGTTCGAGATCATATACGACCACAACCCCATCCACCACATAGAGTCCCGGGTGAAGTCGCCCATGAGCATCGCCGACAAGCTGCGGCGAAAGGGCCTCAATATCGACACCCAGACGGCGGTGGAAAACCTCACCGACATCGCGGGCATACGGGTGATCTGCTTTTATCAGGACGATATATACCGCATCGCCGACATGCTCACCGGGCAGGACGACGTGGAGCTGGTGGAAAAGCTGGACTACATCGCCAACCCCAAGGAGAACGGCTACCGGAGCCTCCACCTGGTGGTGAAGGTGCCCGTGTTCCTGTCCCAGGCCAGCCAGCGGGTGCCCGTGGAGGTGCAGATGCGCACCGTGTCCATGGACCTGTGGGCCAGCGTGGAGCACCAGATCTCCTATAAGCGCTCCGCGGCGGTAAAGGCCAAGTACGCCCAGGAAATGATGGAATTCGCCGACGACGCCCACAGGCTGGATCTGAAGATACAGGATATATGGCGCAGGGTAAACCAGGAATAACGCCCAGGTATCAATTAGATTATAACAACATAAATACATATAGGACGCGGGCCGGGATCCCCTCGCCGCGGCTGTCCATAATATATCGGAGGCATCATGGAATTTTCGCGTAAGACATCGGAAGAGATCAAGCAGTCCATCATCGAAAAGCTGCAGCGCAATTTCGGCTGCGACACCACCGACGCTACCCAGGAGCAGCTGTACCAGGCCGTGGCCGGCGTGGTGCGGGACGAGGTCATGGAGCGTCGCGCCATGTCCCGTGGCGAGCGCAAGCGGCAGCAGGCCAAGAAGCTGTACTACCTGTCCGCCGAGTTTTTGGTGGGCCGCTCGCTGCACAACAATATGGTGTCCCTGGTAAACGAGCCGGCCTACAAGCAGGCGCTGAGCGAGCTGGGCGTGGAGGAGATCCCCCTCTACGAGACCGAGCCCGAGCCCGGCCTGGGCAACGGCGGATTGGGCCGTCTGGCGGCCTGCTTCCTGGATTCCCTTGCCTCGCTGAAGCTGCCCGCCATGGGCATGACCATCCGCTACGAGTTCGGCCTGTTCCGCCAGAAGATCGTGGACGGTTTCCAGGTGGAGTTGCCCGACAACTGGCTGGCCGAGGGCAATATATGGGAGATCTGCCGCCCCGACCAGGCCTTCGAGGTGAAGTTCGGCGGCTGGATCGAGGAATATGAGGCCGCCGGCCGGGTGCGCTACCGCCACAAGGACGCCCACACCGTGCAGGCCGTGCCCTACGACATGCCCGTGGTGGGATACGACAGCGTGATGGTGAACATGCTGCGCACCTGGGCCGCCCGGGCCGTGAACAACATCGACATGACCAAGTTCAGCCGGGGCCAGTACAGCCAGGCCGTGGAGGAAAAGGAGCTGGCCGAGGTCATCTCCAAGGTGCTCTATCCCGAGGACAACCACACCCAGGGCAAGGAGCTGCGCCTCAAGCAGCAGTATTTCCTCTCCTCCGCGTCCATGCAGTACATCGTCAGCGACTTTGAAAAGACCTACGGCCCCCGCTGGTCCCTGTTCCCGGACAAGGTGGTGGTGCAGATCAACGACACCCATCCCGGCATGGCCATACCGGAACTGATGCGCATACTCATCGACGAAAAGCTCCTGGACTGGGATCGGGCCGAGGCCATCGTGATGCGCACCTTCAACTCCACCAACCACACTGTCATGGCCGAGGCCCTGGAGACCTGGCCT
>CADAGW010000215.1 GCA_902787475.1 uncultured Eubacteriales bacterium | reverse complement strand
ACGGGGGATCCGCAGTGCGTATTGATCAGAGCCTGCCGGGGCTTTGAGGGCCCGGGCAGGCTCACGAAAAGACTGAATATTGACAAGCGGTTCAAGGGGAAGAGCATATTGACGCTGGACGAATTGTGGCTGGAGGACGATGGTCAAGAATACTCAGTTCAGGTCCTGCCCCGGGTGGGCATATCCTTTGCGTCCCCCGAGGACGTGGCCAGGCCCTGCCGGTTTGTGATCAGCTGAGCCGCTCGAACCGGCGTGCGCCGGAGCCGTTCAGATAGCGCCGGTAGGCGTATGCCAGACAGGCGATGACCAGGGACCATACGAGCATGTAGAGGGCCATATCCGCGTCCTTAAACAGGAGCACGTATCCAAGGATCATGGTGATGTTCACCCCGAAGCCCAGCAGCATGGACAGAAGCACCGACACGCCCTGCTTGACCACCATGGCCTCGTTGGTCCAATCCAGCCTGGGGTGGCGCAGGTTGATGGCCACGCCGGCGTAGGCGATGAGGAAGTTGAGGGCGGTGGGCAGAAGGAACAAAGAGAGCGCCATGAGGGGGTCGGGCCTGGTGGCGGCGCAGGCCAGGCCGGAGCCGATCCAGCCCCCCGGCAGGGCGATGAGCAGGTGGGCCCGGGCCTTTGCCATTAGCACGTCCCGGGAGCGCACGGGCATGGAGCGGACGATCCAGTAGCTTTTGCCCTCCAAGGATACGGACGGGGCGGACACCAGGATCATGCCGCAGGAGAAGCATATGGCCAGAGCGAATATGGCCGCCGCCATGCCGCCCACTGCCTCTCCCTCCGCCGCCAGGGAGGCGATGGTGTGCACGGCGTCCAGCTTGACCCACAGGAATATGGGCAGGCCTATGGCCATCATGGCGCCAAGGCTGGAATTGAGCATGTAGTTGGAGGAGGAGGCGAGGCGCCTCAGCTCCCGGCCCAGCAGAGCCTGGGGCACGGTGTGAGCCCTCTGCTCCTTATCCTTTTGAAACGCCTTGCCGCCGGCCCGCTCGCTCTGGGTGCACAGGCGGATGAAGCCCCGGGACAAAAACCATATGGCCAGGGCAAAGGGAAGAAGGGAGCAAAGGAGCCACCATAGGATGCTCGCCGGCTCGCCCATCATGGCCAGGCCGAAATGGTAGGCCGGGAAGGCGCCCTTCTGAATGGCCGAGGCGATCTGGCCGCTTCTGGCGATCAGGGACTGTATGTATTCGTTGATGCGGAAGTACACCGCGAAATACACCGCCAGGAAGGCCACGGAGAAGAGGAGCCTTGCGATGTTCTTGTGCCGCATGCGGGCGGAGGCTATGCTCACCAGGTAGCCAAACAGGCAGGCGAGGGCCGTGGCCAGGAAGGGCAGAGTGATAAAGCCCAGTATAAACCGGAGGACGGTGGCCGCCGTGGGGGCCTCCCGCATCCACACGATGACCTGGGCGGGGGTAAACACCATCAGGCTTGTCAGCAGGTTTCCGGCCCAGAGCACCGCCACCCGGCTGGTCAGGATCATCCAGGGGGGGATGGGCATGGACAGAAGCAGTCCGTTGTCTTTGGCCTGGTAGAGAAGGGACGAGGCGGTGAACACCGAGGTGATAAAGGAGATGGCGAAGGACAATATGCCCGCCATGGCAAAGTAGTACCACATGAGGTCCGCCGCCTTGAGGGGAGTGTACAGTTCGCTAAACATCATGCCCATCATGATGCCCACCGCGGCGAAGGCGTAGACCAGGAGCAGGGCATAGAGTATGGCCACGCCCTTTTTGCTCTTTTTTACGCCGCTGCGGGAAGAGAAGTTTGTCAGCAGCTGTCGCAGCTGGATCCGCATCAATGTCTTAAGCATGGTTTTCCTCCAGCTCCAGGAACACGTCCTCCAGGCTGGAATCGCCCAGCACCTGGTCCATGGGACCATTCACAAGGAGCTTTCCCTGACGTATGATGGCCACCTGGTCGCAAAGCTTCTCCGCCACCTCCAGCACGTGGGTGGAGAAGAATATGGCGCAGCCGTTCTGGCACATGGACTTCATGATCTCCTTCAGATCGTGGGCCGCCATGGGGTCAAGGCCCACAAACGGCTCGTCCATCAACAGGAGCCTGGGCTGGTGGATGAGGGCCGCCGTCACCGCCAGCTTCTGCTTCATGCCGTGGGAATAGGAGGAGATGGGCTGGGCCAGGTTCTCTGTGATGCCGAACATGTCGGTGTAGCGGAGCATCCTATCCCGCCTGTCCGCGCGGCTCACGCCGTATACGTCCGCCACAAAGCCTATATACTTCTCCCCGGTCATGAACTCATACAGATCCGGGTTGTCGGGAATGTAGGCCAGGCTCTGTTTGACGGCCAATGGGTCGGTCCTGACGCTGTGGCCGTCCACGATGATTTCGCCCTCGTCAAAGGGCAGTATGCCGCAGACGGATTTTATGGTGGTGGTCTTGCCCGCGCCGTTGGGGCCTATGAAGGCGCAGATCTCGCCGGGGTGAATGGTCAGGGACAGGTGGTCCACAGCCGCCTTGTCGCCGTATCGCTTGGTCAGGTTCTGTATGGTAAGCATCGGTCGCACCTCTCCGGAAACGGATACCGTTTCAATGTTTTCTGTGTATGAGTATACCACAAAACGGACGCAAAGTGAAGCCCCAATGTGAGCGAAAAGGGCGACAGATGGGGCACGCGGGGCGACAGTTGGGTCACAGGAGGATGCATATCACCCCGCCGCTGCCCTCGTTTATGATGCGGGTCAGGGTCTGCTGGAGCTTTCCCTGTACCTCGGCGGGCATGTGGCTGAGCTTGGCCGCCACGCCCTCCCTGACCAGCTCGTGGAGGGATTTCCCGAATATGTTGGTGCTCCATATCTGCACAGGGTCGTTTTCAAATTCGCTGAGGAGATATTTGACCAGCTCCTCGGACTGCTTTTCCGTGCCCACGATGGGACTGACCTCGGTCTGTATGTCCACCCGGATCATGTGTATGGAGGGAGCCGCGGCCTTGAGCCGCACGCCGAACCGGCCGCCTTGGCGCACGATCTCCGGCGTCTCCAGGCTCATCTCGCTCATTTCCGGGGCCACCATGCCGTAGCCGGTGGACCGCACCTGCTCCAGAGCGGAGAGCACCCGGTCGTATTCCCGCTTGGAGCGGGCCATCTGGGTGAGCAGGGTCATAAGCTCCTCCTCGCCCCGTATCTTTTCCCCGGTGACCTGGGAGAGCACCTGGGAGAACAGCCCGTCCCTGGGCGTAAACTGGTATTCCACCGTGCCGTCGTTGAGTCTGACGCCCACAAGGGACGCGACACCCGGTGCGTTTTCCCCCTCAAAGGAGCGGGGGAGGGCCGTATGGTCCCGCATCCTTTTCATATTCTGCGCCGCCTCCCGGGCCGCGGCGAGCACGCTTTGGTAGAGGGGGTGCTCCTCAGACAGGGCCCGTATCCATCCGGGCAGGCGGAGCGTCACCTCTGCAAGCGGAAAGTCCATCAGCAGCTTTTCAAGGATCTCGCCGATCTGATCCTGGCTTAGGTTGGTCACGTCCACGCTCTCCACGCTGACCCCGTATTGATCCGACAGGGAGCGGGCCAAATCCGCCGTTTCCGGCGCGTCCGGGTGCGCCGAATTCAGAAGGACGCAGAAGGGCTTGCCCAGCGCCTCAAGCTCCCGTATCACCCGCTCCTCCGCCGCCACGTAGGAGGCACGGGGGATGTCCGTGACGCTGCCGTCGGTGGTGACCACCACGCCAAGGGTAGAGTGATCCTCGATCACCCGGCGGGTGCTCAGCTCCGCGGCCTCGGCAAAGGGGATGTCGTGCTCAAACCAGGGGGTGCGCACCATACGCTCCCCGCCGTCCTCCTGGGCCCCCAGGGCCTCGTCGATCAGATAGCCCACGCAGTCCACCAGCCGCACCCGGGCGCTGGCCCCGTCCGCTATCTTTACCTCCACCGCCGTGCCGGGCACGAATTTGGGCTGTGTGGTCATGATGGTGCGGCCCGCGCCGCTCACCGGCAGCTCCTCCATGGCCCTGAGCCTTCTGTGTTCGCCCACCACGTTGGGCAGCACCATCTTTTCCATGAACTGCTTGATGAAGGCCGACTTTCCGGTGCGCACGGGGCCCACCACACCGATATAGATCTCGCCGTCGGTCCTTTGGGCGATATCCCGGTACAATGCCTCATGATCCATGCTCTTTCCTCCTCGGCGCTCGTCGTCTGTTCAAGGTATGACAAAACCCCAACGGATATTCCCTTGCGTTTTCACAGGAAATGTGATAGTATAAGAATAGGGAGGAATGCGTATGCTGTATAACGAGCTTAAGAATATACTGCCCCAGTTCCGATTCGAGGGA